>JAYQWI020001187.1:0-2302 GCA_035871815.2 Candidatus Parabeggiatoa communis | reverse complement strand
CCAGGCTTATTTTTGCGTCCCCGTTTAGTGATAGCCCAAGTGTATGCCGTCGGCGTACTCTCATTAAGCATCATTCTCGTCTCCGGATTTTTTGTAGGCATGGTATTAGGCTTACAAGGGTATAATACCTTAGTGAATTTTGGCGCGACAGAATCATTAGGTGTCTTCCTCTCTTTATCATTAGTCAGAGAATTAGGCCCCGTGTTAACCGCATTATTATTTGCCGGCCGCGCCGGTTCAGCTTTAACGGCAGAAATTGGTTTAATGAAGGCCACCGAACAATTATCCGGTATGGAAATGATGGCTGTCAATCCACTCAAGCGCGTAGTCGCGCCTCGTTTTATCGCCGGCGTGATTTCTATGCCCTTACTGGCCGCGATTTTCAGCGCAGTAGCTATATTAGGTGGGTATTTGGTTGTTGTTCAATTATTGGGAGTCGATGCCGGCGCATTCTGGTCTCAAATGCCAGATAAAACGGATTTTGTAGATGATATCCTCAACGGCGTGATCAAAAGCATCGTTTTTGGGATAGTCGTCACTTGGATAGCCGTATTTGAAGGTTATGATTGTACACCGACATCAGAAGGCGTAAGCCGAGCGACTACACGCACCGTTGTTCATGCCTCACTCGCCACATTGGGATTAGACTTTGTGCTAACGGCCTTGATGTTTAGTGATATCTAGTACTTTGGTTCAGGGGATTGAGCGGATTATTATACTCATCCAGAAAAGTTTTGTCAGAGGTCAAAAACCTGCCAGGTTTAGCAAACCAGGCAGGTTTGGCATGAAACTTTTCGGGGAAACTATATCAGGCCGATAAATAGTGGAATACGACATAGCATTACAGAAACAATATCAATACAGACTTATACCGGTTGATACCCCACTTTATCAACGTAATAGTATTTTGCAAAATCCATCATAAAGCAAACTGGGTTATTTTGAAAAGTCGAAAACGTCTTTAGCGTCTTTAGCGTCAAAGCGCGTTTATTATTCTTAATGTCAATAGTTCACATTGATTTTTTTTTAACGCAAAAGGCGCAAAAGGCGCTTGGAAGCTAATTCTTAATTCAATAGTTCACATTGATTTTTATGAACAGATAGACATCACGGCCCGATCATTTATATAAAGCAAACTTTATGCGACAAACAATTTATATTGAAACCAGTATTCCAAGCAATTACTATGAGATTCGGACTGATCCACAATCCATTGCCAGAAAAGATTGGACACAAACTTGGTGGCATCTTGAAAAAGATAATTATGAATTATTCACCAGTATTGGTGTGATTCAAGAACTTCAACGGGGCAATCACCCTCAAAAAGCTGAAAAACTGTCATTGGTTTCAGGTTTAAAATTATTACCTGTCACACAAGAAATTGTAGAAATAGTTGAGATTTATATTAGTCACTTAATCATGCCCGCCGATCCAAGCGGTGATGCACTGCATTTGGCAACTGCCTCATACTACAAAATTGACATCTTATTGACTTGGAATTGTAAACATATCGCTAATATGAAGAAAATTAATCATATTAGGCGAATTAACACCAAATTAGGATTAATGACACCATTATTGATAACACCACTTAACCTGATTGGAGATGATAATGACAACTGATCCTTTAATAGACGAGATTCGCCAAATTCGGCATGAAATATCGGCTGAATTTAACCATGATCCCCAAAAAATGTATGCTTATTACCAACAAGTTGAAAAAGAACTGAGGGCAAGTGGTCAATATTCATTTTTTGAAGCTCAGATTGCGCCCATTCCTAAATTGATTTTAATTCAATAGTTCACATTGATTTTTTTATAAACGCAAAAGGCGCAAAAGGCGCAAAAGACGCTAAAGAGTCTGTCTCAAAACAGAAAACTCTTTGCGTCTCTTGCGCCTCTTGCGTTAAAAAAAGATCGTTTAAGAAATCGGTGATATTACAAAGCGATTACATCACTGGCACTTTCGATTGCACAATATGTTGCAATAAATTCTGCACGGTGGCATCCATGACTTCTAACATGGGTGCGGGCCAAATGCCAAATAGTAAGACGGCTATGGCTAGAACCGTTAGAATCAGGGTTTCACGTCGATTGATGTCTTTTAGTTTGGCAACGCCGTCATTCGCGACTTTCCCAAAAATCACTCGTTTCACCATCCATAAAGTGTAGGCTGCGCCTAAGATCATAATGCTGGCGGCTGCGAAGGCTATCCAAAAATGGGCTTTGAATGAGGCCAAGATGACTAAAAATTCGCCTACAAATCCAGAGGTTCCCGGTAGCCCTGAGTTCGCCATGGCGA
>JAYQWI020001186.1:0-4037 GCA_035871815.2 Candidatus Parabeggiatoa communis | reverse complement strand
CTGGCAGAGTGAGCTTATTTTGTAATGTGGATGACGAGAAAGGACACATACTTTACAATTCCTTAAAATAAATAGGCTGTCAACGAATATAAGTGTCAACGGCAATGAGGGGTTAATTTTTAATCCGATATCCACACTTTAGGACTTTAGGACTGACACATTCACAGATTTAAACTTTTATGATCTTGCTTAAATACCAAGGGTTATTAATTATGACTGATAACTCGGCATCCGATTTTTAACCCTTTTTATAGGGTGTTATATTATTCTCAACCCATTGATTTTTATTTAAAATATATTTTTATTTATAAATTGCTCAATGCGTCAGTCCTAAACTCCTAAACTTTGCTAAACTTAATATCAACCTCATTCCAAATCACACTAATGTCGGATATTTTTTGGTGGGTTATGAAATGGGTAGGACTTTATTTTATCTTGATGGTACTGGAAATTTAACGACGACATCTACACGGTAGCGACAAGCTAACTTAACAACGATCAACCAGAGTGTTTATTCTGACGCGCTGGCACGCGGGCGCGATTAAATTTGCGGGGGAAAACATCCAAAATAAATTTTTAATTAATTATTTTTTTATGATTTATTTTTTATGATTTTATTTGGTTTTACCCCCGCACTCTGAATCGCTCCCCTAGCACGCTTACGACAGACATTTATAATATGTCATTTAAATTTAAGGGTAAAAAACATGTTAATTAATAAACCATTATCAACAGTGTGTCTTTTTGCGAGTTTACTGATATCAACAATGCCAAGGCTTAGCCTGGCGGATGAGGTGTGTACTGATGTCTCGTTAGAACAAGTCAGTGAGTTCGTTTCTGCTCATCAAGATGAATGGGAGGGGGAAATTAATGTTCTAGAGTTAATGGCTGGGCGAGCCCCTCCCCCTCCTGAAGAAGAGATCGTGTTCAGCTCACTCGATGAAGCTGCCGAAGCGATGCAATCTTCCAGTGACAATGGCTCAAAAATGACTTTAGGTACCCCTTTTCCTGCTTATACCGTTTCTCCTGAAAACGTTTTTAGCAATACGACTGGTCAACCTGATTTTATTTCTCTCTTGAAATTTCTAGGAAAGTGGTTTGTGCCAGCATTTTTAGAAGACACACCAGTCGCTTGGTTAAAAGTTTATTGTAATAATAATTCGTTAAGTCTTACAGGTATAGATATTGCGGGTAGCAATCCTGCTAACATTATTGCAGAACTTCACACGCTCAATCAAAAGTTAGTCAATCTTGAGGTTGAACAAAGTTGGTTTGTTCAAGTCTTTTCAACTAAGCATGTTTTTCTAGTGGTTAAGCAGCATGAGAATTATACCATTTATCCTCTTCGTGCCTTTCCGAGTAGTTATGCCGGACTTGAAACGATAGATGAATTAGGGGGTTATAATCCTGTTGATGTGTTCTCGAAGATAAAAGAACAGTGGCCAAAGCAAGAAGATTGCACCGTCATTTATCGCTCAGACGGTACCTTATATATACCTTGCGTCACGCTAGAAGGTTCTGCCCAAGTACGCTATAGTGCGATTCTTGAAGTCATCGATCAAAAAGCGTTAACGTTTGGTATGTTGGAATTAAAAGATAAGCTCGATTATAATGGTAACTGATAGTGCCATCCAAAAAAAACGAGAGGCTCATTATGACTCATTCCTATATTAATCGGCTTTTTATTAACAGTTTAGTGATTATTGGGTTTACGATGTTTCATGCCCACGGGCTTTTGGCAACAGAGCCCGCTCCTCCCATTCAGACGACTCTTTCTCTTGACAGTCATCCTCCATTAGGAAAACCAGCACAATTGACTTGTGAGATAACCAGCATCATCGATGCACAAGCAACAGAAGCTTATATAGAATTACCTCCTGATACAAAGGTATTAGACGGTGAACTGAATTGGAAAGGGGAACTTGTCGCTCATGAAAGGGTTCAGTTTTCGGTATCAATTGTATTTGAAACAGAAGGCCAGAAGGAAATTTTTTGTCGTGTTAAAGTGACAGGAGAAACAGCGCCTTATGATGTCTTAGCAGGATTAGCTTCTCTTGACTTATTCGTTGGCCAAATCAAAAGTGAGCTGGGTTACCCGCCGACACCTTGTGAAATAGCAGAATCGTTTGCTCATCCGCCTGAATCTGGCCCACCAGGCTTACCTTCTTCCTCCTGTTTTCATTATAGTGGCATTTGGCAAGATGAGGATAATCCCAAGAATTATTATTCGATTCATCGAAATGATGAGCGTTTGATAATGATAGATTTATCTCACCTTATCACAACAGGACAACCTTTAACAGCGACTTATATGGGGAAAAAAACAGATTATGTTTATGTCTTAACGCCACTTTCTCCCACCTCTATTGAAGTTGATGGTCAAGCGCACAAGTCACTTTTTTCTCTTGAGATCACTTTCATATCTAATACTAAAGCTGTCATTAGTCCAATTTGTGAGATTTGTAGTGTTGTCATCGTCAATATACATAAAGTGTTCAACAATGTTGAAAAAGAAGGTAAAGCTGGTATTTAACGAAAGTGGGAATCACTCGGTCATTTTTTAGAGCACTCATTTCCGTTAGCATTCTTCGATGTTTCCAAAACATCGAAGATTTGGCTCTCAAGCGTTTGTCAACATCTACTCTCCTTGATATCCTTTCGCAGCTTCTACCCACTTCCCAAACAATAGCATTGATCATCTTTCTATCCCGTATTCGATAGATTTGAAAACATCCCTTTTCAAGCAATGCGGCTCATTTGCGAAAAGAAATACCACACGCCTTTAAGCGTCGATAGAAATGAGAACGGCTCATTTTTAATAATCGTGCGGCACGACTACGGTTTCCATTCGCTTTTTCTAGGGCTTTAAGTAGGCGAGTTTCTTCGTCTCCTTCAAACTCAATCGTTTCATATGGTGGCTCCGTTTTGGATTTGTGATTAATTGATTCTAAGATTTCAGGTGGCAGAGCGTCAGGCCGGATAATACCTTGACGACTATGGATAATCGCATGTTCTATGGCATTTTTCAGTTCTCGCACGTTGCCAGGCCAGTGATAACTTTGGAGACAACGCATGGCTTCCATGCTGATTTGATTAATGACTTTGTCAATCGAGGCCTGAGCCTGTGTTAGAAACGAGGCAACCAATAAGGGAATATCGTCAAGACGTTCACGTAGCGGAGGAACGCGAATCCGGGCCACACGAATTCTATAAAATAAGTCTGCCCGAAACCGCCCGTCATTAACTTCTTTCTCAAGGTTTTTATGCGTGGCCGTTAAAATTCTGACATCCACTTTACGGACTTTAGCATCTCCAAGCTTAGTGATTTCATTTTCTTGCAAGACTCTTAGCAAGCTACTTTGCATATTCAGTGACAGTTCAGCGATTTCATCAAGAAATAACGTACCACCAGCCGCCGCTTCAAAAAAACCACTTTGATCTGCAATCGCTCCAGTGAAGGCGCCTTTGCGGTGTCCAAAAAGTTGACTCGCTAATAAGGATTCACTCAAGCTACCACAATTCACGGCAATGAAAGGCCCTGAGTGACGAGCGCTTGCAGCATGAAGACCACGAGCAACCAGTTCTTTACCTACACCTGTTTCGCCTTCGATCATCACGGGCCAAAAGCCTTGAGCAATACGCTCAAACGTTTCATACATCTGTAGCATAGCTTCACTGTTACCCAGCATCTGTCCATAATGATTTTGACTTAATTGGTTGCGTAAATGATAAACTTCGGAGTTGTCGTAGAAATAAAAAATGTGTTGCCCTATTTCTCGTGGATCATCACGGATATCGCATTCAAGCCAGTAGTGTTGTCCTGCCTGATTTTGCCAAGTCAGAGAAACCGGTTTTTGTTGCGCCGCTGGTTTCATCATCATCAGTCGAAGTTGTTTTTTTTCGTTTATATCGAAGGGTAGCGCGTCTTCCCATTGCTGTCCATGTGCCTTGTTTTGATTGAGCGCCTCGAATGTTATGCAAGATTCACTGATGAAAATAATACGCTCATCGGCATTAGTAATGATAGTGCCTACTTT
>JAYQWI020001185.1:0-10894 GCA_035871815.2 Candidatus Parabeggiatoa communis | reverse complement strand
CCTTGTCGTTATTGATTCAGGAGAAGGCGCTATGACAATCAATTAACAATTAATCAATTTAACAAACATGATTTGTGGTGTAATCAATCAACAGCCGTTTAGACGACATTATACCGATTATGAGTCTGAATTTGGATTGTGGATAAAATCGCCCTACATTTTTTAGACATTCAAATCAAACCATTCAAATCAAAAATCAATTTCACGATGAATACTTTTGTTGATATTGCACAAAAACTGATTACCCCTGCAACAATGATGCATCAAGAAGGCATTCCAATTCATGCTTATGTGACAGAAGTCACTTGGTTGCTCTTTTTGAAAATCGCCCCAGCACTGGGTAAGGCGGAGCATCTGCCTACCGTTTACTGTTGGGAGGCCTTAATTGATAAGCCTTTGGACGAACAATTTGAATATTATCAAATCTTTATCAAAGAAATGGGAGACGTGCAGGAGCCGAACATTGCTGGGATATATGCCTACGCTTGTACGGCTTTTAAACGGCCAGAGCAATTGGCACAAGTCATTACCACGCTTGCCGTTGTTGATGCCATCGAAATTGAGGATTTGGGAGAAATCTATGAAATCTTATTAGAAAAATGCGCTTATGAGGATGGGATTCGCTTATTAATTCCGCCCCGTTCATTAGTCGATACGATGGTTATTTTAACTCAGCCGCAATTGGGAGAATCGATCCAAGATCCGTTAGCCGGTACGGGAAGTGTTATTGTTGCCGCTGATCAGTATATTCAGCTAATACATGATGAACCCTTGGACAAACCGACTCAAAAAAATCTGAACAGAAAACCCGATATTATTGCGGTAGAGCCTGATTTAGTGCGACAACGCTTAGCCTTGATGAACTGTCTATTACATCACATTAACCCAAACCAACAAGTGCCAGTGCGATGGGGTGATAGTTTATTATCCAATTTGCAACGTTGGCCTCAAGCTGATGTCATATTAAGCACCTTGATTTTTGCGAGTGAAGCGACTGATGAATTAGACAAACACGATGCCTCTTTGGCTTTATTGCAACATATTTATCAAACCCTTAAACCTGGTGGGCGGGCCGCTGTCGTGTTGCCCGATAAGCTGTTAAAAGCACGGGGCCCGGCACAACAAGTCCGTACCACTTTACTTGAAACCTGTGTACTGCATACGGTGCTACGATTACCTCATGGGATTTTTTATCCCCACAAGGTACAAGCACATCTCGTGTTTTTTCGGCGAGGGCAATCAAGTGATGAGAAAACAGAAAAGGTTTGGTTTTATGATTTACGCACTGACTTACCCATTTTTGGACAATATTTGCATTTAACGCGAGACTATCTCAGAACATTTGAAAAGCTTTATGGTGAGGAACCCTTTGGACAAGCGAAACGCCATGACGAAGGGCAAAATGGACGTTGGCGTTGTTTTAGCCGTGACAGCCTAGCAAAACAAGACGATAGATTAGATATCTGCTGGTTACAGGATGAAAAGGCCACAACAAACGATAATCAAGTTGCTGAGGAAATTTGGGAAGTTTTAGATAAAACGATGGAAGACTTAGAAGCCTTAGTCGATATGTTATAAACGCATGGAGTCCAAAGCGTAAGCGTAGGAAAGCTTTGAAAAAGCTTTAGACTCCATTTCACGCAAAAGTTGAGGCTCAAAAATTTTTTTGCGTGAAAAACTACTCACTGATTTCAACACCTTTCGCGCCTTTAAAATTCCCCGCTTTAGCGCCCTTGAGTTTCGCATTGCTCAGATTAGCGCCTCTAAATTTCGCGCCACGCAAATTCGCACCTCGAAGATCAGCACCACGCAAATTGGCACCACGCAAATTCGCGCCACTTAAGTTTGCACGGCTCAATCTAGCAGAACGCAAATTAGCACGCCGCAAATCGGCCCCACTTAAATTGCCACCTCTCAAATCAGCACTACGCAAATTAGCGCCTCTCAGTCTCGCCCTAGAAAGATTTGCACCACGTAATCTCGCCCGTGCCAATTTGACAGCATTTAATTTAGCCCGAGTTAAATTGCAACGATTGCATTTTTTGGTTTGTTTTAGTTTTTTAACATGGGTACTATTGGCAGCATCGGTGATATGACCAAACAATCCAAGGATATAAGGTATGAGTAATAAAATGAGGAGTTTTTTCATAATTATTCTCCTTCTTTAAATAATGTGGTAACAACACATTAAGACTTGAAATTCAAATTTTGAATCGCGAACTCTTCAAGTGAATCGCTTGAAAAAATGGCTTGTATTCTATCGTAAAGCCTAAAAAACGCTTGAAGCAATGAAAATGAGTGAGACATTTTTCCTGATTGATAAATCGTGTTTTATTATTATTTAATTTAAAAATCAATAAATTATACGCTATATTATTAGCCATTCATCCTCAAAGTTTTAAAACAAAAATTTAAAGTTCAAGTTTTAGGCAAGACTGATATTCCAATTAACGAACACTTTTTTGGCTAATTCATAAAAGATTCAACAATCACTGCTCTGCTTTCACCGATTATGATTACCTATTTTCTGGATTTTTTAACGCCTTTCGCGCCCTTAAAATTCCCACCTTTCGCGCCCTTCAGTTTAGCTCTTCTCAGATTAGCGCCTCTAAATTTCGCGCCACGCAAATTAGCGCCTCGAAGATCCGCACCGCGCAAATTCGCACCACGCAAATTAGCGTTACTTAAGTTCGCACGGCTCAATCTAGCAGATCGTAAATTGGCACGGCGCAAATCGGCCCGACTTAAATTGGCCCCTCGAAGATCAGCACGACGCAACTTTGCGCCTCTCAATCTCGCCCTTCTCAGATTCGCACCACGTAATCTTGCCCGTGTCAATCTGATACCATTTAACTTAGCCCCACTTAAATTACAACGATTGCATTTTTGGGTTTTTTTGAGTTTTTTAACATGAGTTTTATTGGCAGCATCGGTGATATGACCAAACAATCCAACCACGAATGGTATGAGTAATAAAACGAGGAGTTTTTTCATGATAATTCTCCTTCTTTGATTAATGTGATGAAAACACATTAGTTATAAATACTGACACCAATAATCCAATTAAAGCATTTTTATTGCAGTTTGGTCATCTGAATGAAAGCCATGCTCCTACCTATTTATAAATATGATATTGATATTGAGAATGTGATGCAGAAAGTTGTTCAGAAATTCAGTAAATCCGTTCAAAACACTTCACTCTCTGCTAAACGTTGTATTTCTCTATGACATTTGAGTCTTAAAAAGAAAATAAGTCAATTAGCCCAAAAAATGAGGCAAATTTTATGCCTTTCTATCCATTCATATTATCAGTATAGTTCTTTTAGCCGTGAATTTCTTATCGACATAGACTTCGTTATCTTGAAAAAAGGTGAAAATGACAAAAAGGTGTCGTGCAAAACGCCTGATTTTCACCTCGAACATTTAACTTAAAAAATCCGTTAGCTTAGCGCAGGTTCGCTGAACTTCGTTTCGTTAATCACTCTCAGTAGACTTAAGTTGACGGTGTGCTTGAGATGACTTGTGCCACGTAGCGTGCCCAATCTTTGTTAGCATCACCAAATACTAAAAAATAGGGATTAAGCAGCGATTCTTTAGTGTTATAGCGTAGCGGTTGCATTTGAATATCGGTTAAATGACCCCCCGCTTGTTCAACGACACATTGCGCGGCAGCAGTATCCCACTCTGATGTCGGCCCAAAACGAGGGTAAATATCAGCTTTACCTTCAGCCACTAAACAAGATTTTAAAGAACTACCAATACTCACTAATTCAATCTCTTCCTCCACACTGTCAAGAAATTTTTGTAAAGACTGATTAGCATGTGAACGACTTCCTGCGACGATTAAACGGTTTTTGGGACAAGCTCGTACTTTTATAGGTTCAGGCGAAGAATCGGGTAAACATTTAAAGGCCCCCTCCCCTTGGCAAGCGAAATAACTCACGTTTGTCACCGGTACATACACAACACCCAGTATCGGTTTCTGATCGTCAATCAAAGCAATATTGACTGTAAATTCACCATTACGTTTAATAAATTCACGCGTGCCATCCAATGGATCGACAAGCCAGTAACGTTGCCAACTCGCCCTTTCTTGAGCAGAAATGTCAGTGGATTCTTCAGATAACACTGGCCAATCAGGTGTGATTGCTTTTAAACCAGTGACAATGGTTTCATGCGCTGCCATATCCGCAAGCGTTAAAGGGGATTTATCCGATTTTTGTGTGACTTCAAAAGGCGTGGCATACACTTCCATGATACGTTCTGCGGCACTTTGTGCAATTTGATTGACCGTATCTAACAATGCTTTAAGGTTTAAATGACTTGACATGATTGGTTTCTCATCAATTATTTTATCTGTCTTGAGTACAACGTCGTTCTGAAACGCTTATGGAGGGGCCGATAAACGAATTTCCCCCCCCAAAACGTTGTTCTGGAACGCCCAACCTGGCGTGTTTCTCATTAATTGATAACCCCATCAAAAAGTGAACTTATCTTTGATCAAACTATTTATCGAACGAATCCCAGAAAGGTATCATATAAATCAAGGATCGTTATGCCTTATTCGTTTATCGGGCCGTCTTATGCGTTCCGCTATTGCGTTTCAACGTACTCGTACTGAATATAAAAAAAAACAACAAAGCATATTATAAAACATTTATGGCATGATAGATTAGCAATTACGAATTATCAATTTTTAATTGTCTGACCAGTGAGACTCATTATTTTCCAATGTTTTGAGAACGGATGTGTTCATTGATAATGAACAATTAACAATTAATAATTAATGTGTTCATTGTTCATTGATATAGACTCCACCGTATAACGTTCTACCTGAAGTGTTTTTGACCAATGATTCGATGACAGCCCCGCTTTCTGTTTTAAATGGCGGAAAAATTCGCGGGGTTCTGTTAAGGATTCCCATACCGAGGGCAAAAAGGTGCCTCGATAGGGGCCATCGCTTAGAATTAAACCATCGACTCCTGGACGTAATTGTCTAATCAAATCAGCTTCAGACTCAAAAAACATTGGCTCAGGTTTACCGAGAATCGAGATATGAATCTCTAAGCGCGGAAACTCGGAACAAAGTAATCCAGGAAAACGCGGATCGGAAAAGGCCGCCGCATAAGCATGGTAAGCCACATCACTCACCAAAGGATGCTTTGCAGAAAGCATACCTATACAACCCCGTAAATTCTTCTCAATTTCCAACGTCACAAAAGTCGCTCGGATTGGCCGTAATGCTTCCGCATAATCACGCGGTTCCACCAACAGTGGCTTACCGTTATCCAAACCAGACTGAATGGATTGTTGAGCCACTTGTAATAACGTTTCACCTTCTACTTTGTTAAACTAAACTCCTCATGTCGCCATAAGGGATTCGTCTTCAGAACCGTGCGTGAGACTTTCACCTCACACGGCTCCTTTCCCAACTATTGTTATTTGACTGCATTCCACTCCGATATATTAAGAATTGCTTCATCAGCTTTCTTTGCGTCGTTGAGCGTTTTCGTATCATGACAATGTCCGTGTAAAAGTTGTAGATTTGAATAGACATCCTTACCACCGTCCTTTTTCGGTTTCAGATGGTCTACTTCCTTGATGTCTTCACAACTGAACTCAAGATTACACCACTTACATTTCCCGTCTTGCGACTTTAAGAGCTTTTGAACCCTTGTGCTTAACGTTGGGTCTTTTTGACCTCTCTTAACCCAGTAAATGGTGTCCCCATCAAATATGTGTTTTGTGCCTTTGACCTTTACATGTCTCACTATTTTTGTGTCACTATGTTTCTTCAGAGTATAAATCTTGCTCTTAACCTCAGTTTTAAATACCCAATTCCTAGTGCCGTCTTCCTTAAAGTATTTCTCTTTAACCCACTTCAAACCCTTGTTGTTGTGTCTTCTACAAGCCCACTTCCAAGTTTTCATCCAAACGTCATTGTCTATTTTACTAAATATTTCCTTGGAGACGACGTGGCTAAAGTAGTTTGACCATCCTGAGATGATTGGATTCAGTTTACTGATTACTGCTTCTTGTGGGGCGGCTTTGTTTCTTTTGAGTACATCATGGATAGCGTTGAGATGCTTCTTTATGCTATCTTTACTGGGTTTAATCAGGGTTTTGAAGCCTAGCTTGTTGGTTGTTACTGGGTATTGCCTTATATTGAAGCCTAAGAAATCAAAACCAGTTGATGTGTGAGAGATACGTGTCTTACTCTCATTGAGCTCGACTCCCATTTTTTCCATACACCACTTGGCTATCCTCATTTTGGCCTCTTTAATTACTTCTTCGTTTTCGTGCAATACAACAAAATCATCTGCGTATATACTTACGATTAGGCTGTTCCTATTTGCTCTTTTCTTACCTTTCCATGTGTCTGCCCATTCGTTCAGCATCGTCTCCATTCCCATGAAGGCTACATTTGCCAATAAAGGTGATATAACTCCACCTTGTGGTGTACCTTTGGATGTTTTGCAGAAAACCTCCTTGTCTATTGCCCCAGCTTCTATCCAGGCTTGTATCTGCTTTTGGGTATCCTTATCCGTTCTTTGAATGACCTCACTCTCCAAAATTGCTTCTGGTCTGATATTGTCAAAGAACGCCGTCAAATCCCCTTCTAACACATATTTCTGTTTCTGACTTATACCCTTGAATATTGCTTCTATTGCATCGTGAGTGCTGCGTGCTGGTCTGAAACCGTAAACGTTGGCTTCTGCCATAACTTCATAAATTGGTTGGATACTACCTTTGCAAAGTTCTTGCTTAGCCCTATCCTCAATGGTTGGAATCCCTAGTCCCCTAATTTTTCCATTAGGTTTAGGTATATATACCCTTTTTAAAGGAGTTGCTTTACCATCTATTTCCAACTTATTGGCTAATTCTAACCGTTGTTTATTGGTTTTGATTATTACTTTATCGACACCCGCTGTCTTTTTACCCCTATTATCTTGGGTGACTTTCCTTACAGCTAATAATTTAACGAGCTTACTTGAGTTCCAGATTCTACGAAGTTTTTTCACTTGTACGAAATCATGATAATCAACAGCCTTTGCAATACTATTCTCTAAACGCCTCGTATATCTTCTGACTGACACCCAGTTGATGTTTTGCCATTCAATATCGTCATAAGCTTCATTTCTATTCCAAAACTTATTCATAATTTTTGGGTACTGAATTATTTAGTTAATAATTATTGTTCTTAGTTGACAATGTACACGTCTGCATATCCTTTTCATTACAAAGAGGCGTTAGCTTTTTGTACAATCCTGTTAAACTTATCTATTGAAGTTTGATAAACTCCACTCACAGTTTTGATTGCTTCCTTTTGTGAGTCTAATAAGTTTAATTACCCC
Organism: Candidatus Parabeggiatoa communis; assembly: GCA_035871815.2. GTDB lineage: Bacteria > Pseudomonadota > Gammaproteobacteria > Beggiatoales > Beggiatoaceae > Parabeggiatoa > Parabeggiatoa communis. Next base: position 3,539 of record JAYQWI020001185.1, on the reverse strand, counting down.
GTTCCCAGAGATTGGCTATACTCGAACTTAGGTACTATCTATACGCCGTGGTAATGATTCTTATGAACCCAACACCTATCATATCACTTCAACTGTGTGCTATGTGTTTTCTTACCAAACACGGATTATGACTTAGCTTGTTTCCGTTTTATGTCACGACGTTTTATGTATATCAATAGTTTCTTACGTTACCATATCCGATTGTCTAGCATCATTTCACAGGCTAATCTGTTGATGATACATTACCCCCTGCTCTATCAGAAACTTATCAGATTTCCAATAAGGGGATTGACGTAGACTTTAGGTCGTCTTGGGGGAGCTTTACCCCCACACTCTCTGAGTTGTCAAAATAGGCTATACTTACCTATTTATGCCCATATTACGTGCGTTTTACTGCACTTTGTATGGAACGGGTCGCACAGTTAAAGACATAAGCACCATACCCCACTACTTTATCCTTTAGGCCAGCGGTATCACCAGAATTACGCAAATCCACAGTTTGTGCCTGCATACCCCGTGTCTTGGCGACATGCAGCAAGCCTTTGACTGGATGATAGCCACAAGCTTGTTCATGGTAAATATCTTCTAAACGCAACGCTTCGATAGCCTCAGAAGTCCGCTTATCCAATTTTTGCGCCGCTTCATAATCGTAATAATGACTTAAATCGGAACTGATCACAATCAAAGTCTCCGGGCCGCCCCACAGTTTATCTAACACTTCCCCCACTTCCTCTGGAGTCGCCTCACCAACCACTAAAGGAATCACACTGAAATCGCCTAAGACTTCCTGAAGAAACGGCAATTGCACTTCCAAACTATGCTCATGAGCATGAGCAGCCTCCAGTACTGAAACTTGAGGCAAAGACAAGACAAGCTTAATACCCTGTTTGTCTACAGGGATTTCCCCCAAAGGCGTAGCAAAATAGCTCATAGCACTTGCCGCTAAGCCCTTTAACCGCACACGATGAGAAGGGCCAAGTAATACCACTTTGTTAATGATATCATGGCCTTGGGCTACTCGCGCATAAACACTGGCCGCGATTGCTCCAGAATAGATATAACCGGCATGAGGCGCAATGATCGCTTTCGGTACCGGCCCTGAGGCCTTAACCTGTTGCAAAAATTGCTTGATCGTATTATGGAGCTCGATCTGCTTGCTTGGATAAAACATCCCAGCAACCGCAGGTTTTCTGATAGAACTCTGCATTTTTTTCCCCTTTTATAGTCTGATTGAATATGGTTTAGTTTAAAAAACACGAGTATGTGATTAATTGCCTAAAATCCCATTTGTTCATCAGTTTAACGCAATGTCAAACATCACATTAATAAAAAATATAGGGGTATTGTGGCATTAAAAAAGCCCCTAATTGCAGGGGCTTTTAAAATGTCGTCAATTCATTATGATTAGCGGCTATAGCTTCCCTTCGGTTCTTAGCGTCTTAGCGGCTTTGCATGAGATTAAAAAGGCCTCACAGATTGAAATGATTTTTCTGAAAGTAGGGATAACCCTAATTTTGTTTGTTAATTAAACCTTTTCTCACGCAAAGACGCAAAGGCGCAAAGGCGCTAAGTATTATTAAGCGTCTTAATCGCTTGACGTGAAACTAAAAATACATCACAGATTGGAATGATTTTATGACAATCTATCAGATAAAGTGAGTTCAATGAATCAACGCAAAGGTGGCGCATAAATTAAACCACCTTCTGTCCACAAACGATTTATACTACGCGGAATCTTAAGGCCATTATTTCCTAAATAACGATCATATATCTCACCATAGTTGCCCACTGCACGAATAACCTGAGCAAGGGCATTAGCTTCCAAACCCAGCTCACTTTGCCCAAATGTGCCTTTCGTACCCATGAAACGTTTCACCTCTAAGTGGGTACTCGTTCTCATCTCATCAATATTAGCTTGGGTAATGCCTAATTCTTCAGCATTAATCAAACCCATCATAACCGTTTTGACTAAATCAAGCCATTGTGTATCGCCATGAGGCACAACTGGGGTAAGCGGTTCCTTGGAAACGGTGATTTCAAGAATGGTATGTACGTCTGGATCAATAAAACCATTACGCAATGCCGATAATTGTGATTTATCGCTTGTTATTGCAATACACTTTCCGCCTTCATAACTATTAAAGGCTTCTTCTGTCGAAGAAAATATGACAGGGGTATAAGTCAAGCCGCGTTGTTCAAAAATATTTTTAAGGTTTGACTCTGTCGTCGTCCCGCTAGTGACGCAGATGTTTTCACCATTGAGTTGTTGAAGCTTTGTGATATCACTGTTTGCTGGAACCATGAAACCTTGGCCATCATAGAACATGATCCAAGTGAAATCTCCCCACTGGGCATCGCGTGTCGTCGTCCAAGTTGTTTGTCGAGATAGCATGTCCACACGGCCAGATTGTAAGGCTTCGCCGCGTTCTGCAGCAGTAAGTGGAACAAAGTTAATCGCTTCCGGATCATTCAACACTGCCATAGCCACAGCACGACAAAAGGCAATATCAAAACCATCATAACGGTCCTTTTCATCACGAAAAGCGAAACCGGCTTGTGAGTTGGCACGCACACCGCAAGTTAATTGGCCTTTTTGTCGAACACGATTGAGGATACTCCCCTTGTTGATAGGAGCCGATTCTAGCTCACGCAAATTTTTGACAACAAACGTGACTTCAGAGGCTTCCGGCAATCTCTGCATTTCCGCTTGATAAACATTTAATAGCACACCATCAGTAGAAAAGTGTTCAATAACGGGAATATGCAGAATCTGCGTTTTATCATCATAATGGCCCTGTGCAAAGACTGATGTGATGCCTAGTAGACACAATACACTTATTGCGGTGAGAGGAGTCAGGATTTTTTTATTCATTGATTGATATTTTATCTCTTAATGGGTGATTGGCCTAAAATAAAAATGCGCTTGTTCAAAAGAAGCGTTTCCAAAATAAGTTGACAGTATACTAGGGTATGACTTGAACCCGTCCATCCTTAACAGCGCCGGTACTGTCATCCAGTATACCGTTTTCTTTGATATAGACGATGATTTCATTGCGATAAACGAGGCCGGTGTCATTCTTGGGTAGGGAAGCTATATCAAAACCGATCACATCATCTGGTAAACCGTGACCCACTTTTTCGCCATGCCAACCTTCACTACCCCGTAAGGCAATGTAGTCACTGAAAGCCACGTTAAAGGTTTTATCCAAGACACTGTTAATGGGCTCACCCTTTAATGTGATGTCTTGGGCAATGGTGCTTGTGGCATCACTGTTTAACTTGATAGTGTAACGCAGTGCTTTTGAAAAATGCAGGAAACCACGCGAGATAAAACCTAAAACATTGTCACCTTTCACTTCTTCAGGGCGCACAATGCGTTGCGCGTTGCTCATCACCATCTCTTTTATCTGTTGACCTGTCATGGGTGTCACGATGATCATGTCGGCATAAGGCATGACACTATACCAATCATTAAAGGTGATCTCGGAATTGGGTTCAACTCCGCCATTAACACCTGTCGCATTGAATACTGCGATGTC
>JAYQWI020001184.1:0-5205 GCA_035871815.2 Candidatus Parabeggiatoa communis | reverse complement strand
TGATCATTGATAATTGATAAACGATCATTATATATAGCTAGGCTATTGTTCACTGATAACTGATAACTGATAACTGATAACTGATAACTGATATGAAGATAGATTTTCAAAAGGATCAGAGTATCCTCCAATTGGATAAGTGTATCCACCAATTATTTGAAGCGCAAGTCACACGCCACCCCGAGACAATGGCTGTCGTTATTGAAGAATCGCGCTTGACTTATCAACAACTTAACCAACGTGCGAACCAATTAGCACATTACCTTAAAAAGTTAGGCGTTGGGCCTGAAATATTAGTGGGTATTTTCGTTGAACGTTCTTTGGACATGATCATCGGGATATTAGGTATTCTGAAGGCAGGAGGCGCTTATGTGCCCCTAGATCAGGCTTATCCCCCTGAACGCATGAGTATTATATTGGAAGATGCACAAATGCTCGTGTTATTGACTCAAAAAAATTTGAGCACTAAACTGCCTAAAGCGCAAAAGGGGCGTGTACTTTATTTGGACACGGATTGGCAAATCATCTCTGAAGAGAGTGAAAAAAATTTGACGACAACAGTTCAACCTGATAACTTAGCTTATGTGATTTACACCTCGGGTTCAACAGGCAAACCTAAAGGGGTTTGTTGTCATCATCTCGGGGTTATTAATTTATTAGCAGAGTTTGAAAAGCGCCAACCACTCTCTGTTGGTGATAAGTGTAGTTTATGGACGAACATTAACTTCGATGTTTCGATTTATGAAATCTTTTCTGCCCTATTGGCAGGGGGAACACTCTACATCGTTCCAGATAATATCCGTCTTGAGGCCAAGGCCTGTATCAATTGGTTCAGTGTTCATCAAATCAATAGTGCCTACATGCCGGCTTGTATGCTGGAGAATCTGTTGACGTGGTTAAACCAACCCTCAAAAAAACTTGATTTGCACCGTTTACTGGTTGGTGTCGATCCGATTTCTGAGCCATTATTAGCCTCAATCACTGAAAAAATACCGGCCTTGCACATTATCAATGGCTACGGCCCAACAGAAACGACAATTTGTTCCACTTTGTATTCTGTCGTGCCCCCCTGTATTGAGGAACGAAAGACACCGATTGGCCAACCCATACAAAACACACAAGTTTATGTGTTGGACAGACAACTGCGACCGCTTCAAACCGGATTCGTTGGTGAATTATATATAGGTGGATTCGGTGTCGCGAGAGGCTACCTGAATCGGCAGGGATTGACAGCCGAGAAATTTATCCCCGATCCGTTTAGTGGCAGAGCCAATGCCCGTCTTTATAAAACGGGTGATTTAGCTCACTACTTACCTGATGGTCATCTTGAATTTCTTGGCCGTATTGATAATCAAGTCAAAATACGCGGTTATCGTATTGAATTAGAGGAAATTGAGACGATACTGAATCATGAACTCTCCGTGCAGCGATCGGCAATCATAGATCGCAAAGATGAACACGGCAATCAGTACTTGATGGCCTATATCATCTCTAATCTGATTCCTGAGCGTTTGTCAGTACAAGACTTATGTTTGGTTGAATTTAATGATAATTCACTCATTGCGCTAAAAAGTGACGATATTTCTCGTCATGGTGTTCGCTTAGTGGGTGTTCCGCCGACTTGGGAGCCCGGTCAAGAAGTTCGTTTATGTCTACAAATACCCACCGTTTCGGCTACTGAAAAATGGCTCAAAGGCCGCGTCGTTTGGTGCAAAAATCAAGAAGCGGGTATTCAATTTACCATCGCCCCAATGGAAGCGGGTCCCACTTGCAAAACGTTAGAACAACTTTTAGAACAGATTGACTCAGGAAACCTTGAGGTGACACTGACTCAAGAACAAAGCGCCCAGGAAGCACTTCTCGTTAACCCAGCTGAATCAGACAAGCCTATTGTGCCTAAACTGATTTTGAAACGGTTACCCATTCAAAGTGATTGCTTAGTTGAATATGCGGGTCAAGAGCCACTGATACCGTTACAAACCGAAAATATTTCTTACGATGGGGTTCGCTTGGTGGGTATACCACCCACTTGGGAAACGGGTAAACAGGTTTGTTTATATATCAAGTTGCCTAACGTCGAAGAAGAATTATGCTTGGAGGGCAGTGTGGTTTGGTGCCAAGAAGAACGGGCCGGTGTTCACTTTTTTGGCACTTCAAAGATAAGGATGCAACTTTGTGATGCTGTCGAAAAGCTGTTTAAAAACCATCAAATATTAGGTACTGTTCAACGGACTTCTGTCGCAGCGCAGCATTTACGCAATTTCTTAAACTTGAAATTGCCGCACTACATGGTGCCCTCCCATTTTGTGTTCATAAAAGATTTGCCATTTAACCCTAATGGCAAAATAGATCGCAAAGCCCTCGCGGCAACCGATCACGGCTACCCTGAGCTGATTGAAGAAGATTTTGAGGCGGCTCACACGCCGACAGAGGAAACCTTAGCGAAGATTTGGGCTGATACGCTGCAATTAAAACAGGTGAGTATCCATGATGATTTTATCCATTTGGGTGGGCATTCATTGTTAGCCTCTCACATCGTCAGTCGCTTACGTGAGGTTTTTCAAATTGATTTACCCCTGCAAAGTGTGTTTGAATACAATACCATTGCGACATTAGCAAAGCACATAGAGGCTTGGGATCAAGCTACTGTGGTACCACCACTGAAACCCATTGCTGACAAAACAGACCTTCCTCTGTCTTTTTCGCAACAACAAATCTGGTTGCAAAACCAAGTGGCACCCCAGGTACCCGTTTACAATGAACCGTTTACCATTCGTTTGGGTGGCCCTATTAATGTAGAGGCGCTCGCGCAAAGTTTTAATGACATTTTGCGCCGCCATGAAGCCTTACGCACGACTTTTAGCACTGTCGCCGAGCAACCTGTTCAAGTGGTTTCTCCTTTTGAGCCCTTTAATTTGCCTGTTATTGATCTGCGCGACTTAGCGGCCAATGAACGAGAATCGGTCGCCTTGCAACGCGCCACGGCTGAAGCGAAACAACCTTTTGATTTAACACAATATCCCCTGTTTCGGGCCACTTTAATGCAATTAGATGAGAAAGACTATCGTCTCTTTCTCACTTTTCACCATATTATTATTGATGGCGTATCCATCTATCAGGTTTTTATACCCGAACTGGCAACGCTTTACCAAGCCTTTTCTCAAGGCAAACCCTCACCCTTTTTACCGCTCTCGGTTCAATACACTGATTTTACCTTATGGCAGAGACAATGGTTGCAAGCAGAAGTATTAGAAGAGCAAAAGGCTTATTGGAAAGAACACAATCCGGTATCCTCACCCTTGCAACTGCCAACGGATCGGCCCTACCCGGCTGTCCCTACTTTTAAAGGGGCAAGATGTTGTTTAAGCTTACCCAAGGCACTGCTTAAAGCACTCAAAGCACTGAGTCGTGAAGAAGGGGTCACTTTGTTTGTCACCCTGTTAGCGGCCTTTAAAATAGTGTTATACCGTTATACCGGACAAGAGGAAATAACAGTCGGAACGGTCAGCGCGGGGCGTGATCACGCAGAAATCGAAAACATGATAGGGTATTTTCTCAATACCTTAGTCTTGCAAACCGATTTATCAGAGACACCGACTTTCCAGCAAGTGTTGCAGCGAGTACGGAAAGTGACGATGGATGCTTATGCCCATCAAGACATACCCTTTGAACAATTAGTGGCAACACTGCGACCCAAACAGAGTCTGGGTATCAATCCACTGTTTCAAGTGATGTTTGATCTTGATCCGCCTCTCTCACCCCTTGATATGGATTGGCGCTTCAATCAACTTGATATCCAAACGGATACCGCGAAATTTGCCTTAACGATGGAATTGGATGAAAGGGCTGATGGCATGATTGGTCGCATTGAATACAACACAGATTTATTTGATGAGGCCACTATCGTCCGCATGATAGGGCATTACCAGACACTCTTAGAGGGCATTGTAGCTGATCCAGAACAGCCTATATCGCATTTACCGCTATTGACCGCACAAGAACAGCAACAATTTGTCGAATGGAATAATACCCAAACCGATTATCCAGCAGACGTGTGTATTCAGCACTTGTTTGAACGCCAAGTTGAACAGACACCGGATGCGATAGCCCTTGTTTTTGAAGGAGAACAACTCAGCTACCGTGAATTAAACAGCCGTGCTAACCAACTGGCCCATTATCTAATGATTTTAGGTGTGAAATCAGAAACCTTAGTCGGTATTTGCCTCGAACGTTCCTTAGAAATGATTATCGGATTATTGGGCATCCTCAAAGCGGGTGGCGCCTACGTGCCACTTGATCCCACATATCCGCAAGAACGTTTAGCCTTTATGTTGGAAGATGCCCAAGTCTCGATACTATTAACTCAAACGGGCGTGATTGATAAATTACCGGCTCAGTTGGTTTCTACGATCTATTTAGATACTGAGTGGAAAAAAATATCTCATTTCAATGAGGGAAATCCTTCAGCTGAAGTGACACCAGAAAACTTGGCGTATGTGATTTATACGTCAGGTTCTACGGGTCAACCCAAGGGCGTTCTGGTTGAACATCGTGGATTATGCAACTTAGCCATAACACAGGTTCGTTGGTTTGGCGTACAATCAGAAAGTCGAGTACTTCAATTTGCGCCCTTGAGTTTTGATGCGTCAATATGGGAAATCGTGATGGCGTTAAGCTCAGGCGCTACTTTATGTCTAGTCAAATCTGATGTACTCGCTGGTCATGCTTTATTACAAAAATTGCGTGAGCAAACGATTACAGTCGTTACACTCCCCCCGTCAGTATTAGCCTCTATTCCGATTGAGGCTTTGCCCTCATTACAAACGATTATTGTTGCTGGAGAAGCTTGTTCTGCTGAACTGGTGTCTCGTTGGCAATCCGAACATCGTTTTTTTAATGCTTACGGCCCAACTGAAACAACGGTATGTGCGACCATTTTTGAATGTGCTGATAGCAATCAAAAACCACTGATTGGTAGCCCCATTGCCAACACACAAATTTTTGTGTTGGATGCCTCTTTACAACCTGTGCCTATCGGTATCCCGGGTGAACTGCATGTTGCTAGTATCGGTTTAGCTCGGGGTTACCGAAATCGTCCTGAACTCAATGCTGAAAAATTTATTGCTAATCCTTTCAGTGATAATCCAAAGAACCGTTTGTACAAAACGGGGGATTTAGTGCGCTATCGGCCCGATGGTAACCTAG
>JAYQWI020001183.1:0-3907 GCA_035871815.2 Candidatus Parabeggiatoa communis | reverse complement strand
AACACGCGCTACACATCGGCAATCTCAAAGCCGCATCGCCACAGAGAAAACAAGTTTGTGGGATAAGCCAATAATTCAAAGAGTTCAAGCTGTTATTCAAATAGGTTAATAAACGTTTGCTTGACAATGGCATCATGAATTGATGATATGAAATTGGTGGGCAACAAAACATCTTGCTCATTGTTGAACCTACTCTATGCACACATCTTATAAGTCGTGATTATAAGACTAAAAATTTTTGCATTAATGACACTTACTTTCGCCTTTAAATCCCTTAAAAAGTACTGGCAACCATGTTCTGCAATTGACTTTTGTTTAAAACCTTTGCGACTTCAGATGGCAGAGCAATCGTATTCTGTTCTTCTTGACTTGATAGAGGTTGAATCAAAACGGGCATAATGCCAGCTTGGTTTAGATGACTCCAAATGCTCTGCCAGACATTTTTTAACACACGGAATTTGTGTTGATAGTTTTCGGTTTTAAAAAAGATCAGATAGTTTGCTACCCAATTATTAACATTTTCAGCTTGAAGGTTGTCAATCCAAATAGAGGGTTTAAAATCTTTCACCACATCTTGTTTGACTGAAAGTATCGCCTTGGTGAGAATTTCTTCCACCTTTCTTGGGTCATGTTTGATATCAATAGGTACCCGACACAATAACCAGTATTGAGCATCAGGATAACTAAAATTGTGAATCTCCGAATTGGATACCGTGCTATTGGGAATACTTAAAATATAACCTCTTCTGGTTTCAATCTGAGTCACTCGCCAATTCATATTAAAGATTTTGCCTTCATCAAACGAGCCTATCTTTACCCAATCACCAATGCGAAAAGAACGTTCCGCATTCAGCGCAATACCAGAGAAAATATTTGACAAATTCATTTGAATCGCTAAACCAATAATCATGGCAAGCACACCAGACGTTGCCAATAAACTGGTAATAGGTCGTTCAAAGACAAAAGCCATAATAGCAAATAACGTCAAGGTATAAATAAGTAAAGCCGTCAAAAAGCGCATGAGATTGGGAACAGTACGCTCGGTTTTTTCTTCCAATGGCAACCAGAAAAAACGTTCTACCGCCATCTTGAGCAAAATAGCCGATATGAGCCACCACAGCACCTTAAATACGGTTATGATGGTTTCTATTGGCACCGTGCGGAAATGTTCTATAATCCAATGCATTACAAACAATTCAGTCGTTATCAGTAGTAAAAAGGTAAAAATAATCTGAAAAAACCACAGATATTTTAAACGGCTCGCTTTATTATCTTGATAACTGACAAAAATCAATAACAATGTCATCACACCACTAAAAACAAAAAATCCACTCACGAATTGAAAAGGGATGCGGGTGTAATAAGTATAAGCATTATTGCTTATCCAGATATCAGCATTGAAGGTAGAATATTCAAGTGTGTTTCCTGGCATGAAATATTTAGGATTGCCTAACAGTTTATGTTTGACTTTGCCTTGAAAAAAATTGATTTCTTCAACAGTCCAGTTTTCTAAGGTATTTTGTGCTTGAATTTCTTTAGTCTTCTCCAATAAAGACGTTTTTTTCGTCAATTCCATACCCAAAATATCTGTAACATAAATAAAATGATTTCGATCTAAGTCACGATGACGAAAATTGATCTCTAATAAATGTTGGGTTAAAGACAGATTATGTTTTGGAGAATATATAACAAACGGGGTTTCTTGAAAACGAGATACCTTTTCTTTAAAATCGCCCTTGACTCTATAAAGTCGGTAATTCTCTTTACCGATGGTATCTTTTATAAGAGGTGTATCCAATCGAATCGGTTCGACAGCATTTATAAATTCAATCTGTTGCAGAGGAATATCGCCTTGAAATCGGAACCAAATATAAAAATCCAAAGTATAAGTAGCCGTTTTGGGATTAAAATGGCTAATATTGTTTAATTGGATACCCGTATAAACGACATCCGTTTGATACATCTCTTGGGAAGGGGTAGGAATCTGTAATTGCTTGAAGGCGGAAATCAGGCGATTATTTTTATAAACGCCCATAAAAACAGATTTAAAGGCATCTCCCTTGTTATCAAAATAATTTAACCCAGTGTTTCCTTCTAGCGCCTCTTGAGGCGTGTTGAAGTGGTTAGAAAAGGTTTCTCGGATTGTGTTTCTATCGACTACCAAGGTATCTTGTTGGGCAGGAATATTAGATCGTTTAATCGCTTCAACCAGCACAATAGCGGCATCTACCGCATAAAATGCATGCCACGGCGGCAATTTTTCTTGATATTTTTCTTGATAAAGCGCGTTGAAATAGTGAGCCTGTCTATTAGCCATCTCAAACAGGAAAGGGGTTGAAATATAGAGATCATGAGTATAATAACCCGGAGTCTGTTTTTCCTTTGGAAAATTCAAGAGGGCTTCAGAAAAACGGCTGCTGGCATAAGCATCAGGTGCCATCAGCGTATTTTTAATACCGGCATCCCGGATTAACTTGACAAGCTTAACCCCTTCAGGCGCATGCGTTGCCAAGAAAATAAGTCCCGCATTTGGTTTAGTCTGTAAGTCACTCACAATCTGAGCCATCTGCGCCTCTAAGTCTTTATCAGAAGATAACAACCACTTATGCGGGATATCAATCAATTCTTGTGAAGCTTTTTCAAATAGAATAGCCAAATCAGAAGCATAAGTGACATCAGTATAAATAATACTGACCGTATTTTGTTGTAGAAGGCGTTTGGCATAATTAACCAAAAAACGGGCTTGTAAACGATCATTAAAAACCGTTCTAAAATACCACTCGTTATTCTGGGTAACATCAACATGAGTGGATACTGGACTGATAGCCGGAATACCTGCCTCCTGATAGATTTGCCCAGCCTTGATGGAACAAGCACTGCAATTGTGCCCAATAACCGCGATAGCACGATCTTGTGCTACGATTTCTTGTGCCACTTTGCTGGCTTTATTTGGGTCATTTTGGTCATCAAAAATATCAAGAATGACTTTTTTAGAGTTGACACCGCCTTGAGCATTGATGGTATCCAAGTACAATTGAATTGCTTGAGTCATTGATTTGCCAACCATCGCACTATCACCTGACATGGGACCGACAAATGCAATATGAATAGCAACATCATCTTCTTGAAAAACGAGTACCCATAAAAGTAGAGCGGATAATATACCCGTACTGAGTAGAAAAAGTTTAGATTTGGTTTTCATGGAATGATTTGGTTTTCATGGAATTTGGAATGGTAAAGTTTTTTGAAAAAACGGCCAACGTTACCGCGACACCGTCATTCGCGCTTTCGCGGGAATCCACGTCGTCGTCGCAAGGTCATTGTCGAAACAATCCCTTTGCCCAAGCCTTGAGTGTTGACTAACCAAGGGTTTTCGTTCAAGCACTAATCTATTATATTAGCAAAAAAGAGTAACATAATAACTTGATAATGCCACATTTCAATAAAAACACAGCTTACTACCTATCAGTTTCTAAAAAAGAGTACTCGCTTTTCAATGACTTTTCACTTAAGAAGTTTTGGTGCGCAAAAACTTTTTCACATTTCACGCGCTTTGTTTAGTTTCGCTTTCACTTGTTAAGTGAAAGCGTGAAAAAAAATTGATATCTGGTAAGAAAAACACAGTGTGCGCTTGGAACGAATAACAATATGACATGTCAAGTTAATCTTGAAAAATGACACGATAATCTATTTTCAATATCAATTGGTGTCATACCCATTTTTTTAGGGTTATAATCACGGCTTATAAAATGTGTGCATAGAGTAGCTGTTCAACGTCGTCGTACTAATAGTTTTTTGATTTCGACTATCGCTTTACTGGGGTTTAATCCTTTTGGACAAGTATTGGTACAATTGAGAATCCGATGACAACGATATAAACGGAAGGGATCTTCGAGATCGTCTAAAC
>JAYQWI020001182.1:0-6995 GCA_035871815.2 Candidatus Parabeggiatoa communis | reverse complement strand
AGCGCCGACAAACAGAGGCAAGAACCACCCTGAGTTCATCCACTGTCGGTAATGGCATTTCCATGACTTGGACTTCTTTTTCCAATTCTACGGGCAAACCGGTAATGGGTTGAGCTAAAATCAAGGCTCTGTCAGTATATTGGCGTAGGGCGATATTGCGGAGGCGGCGGATGATATGGGGTTGATTTTCAGTCAAATCTGGATGGAAGTCTTCCAAAATCAACAGACTGTTTTCAAAAGCTTCCTCTGCAAATTTTTCTAATACGTGGGAAGCTTCACGACACTCGGTATCTTCATCAATAAACTCACCTTGTTCCCATTTTTTGAGGCCATCGATACGATTCCAACTAAACCAACCGCGTTCCAATTCATGGGCTGTTTTGTTAACCACACCATGAATTCTTTGTGTTTCATAGCTGATTATTTGGATGAGGGTTGCACCGGCTTTAATATAATGCAAAAAATCGTGTTCAAATTTCATTTTATACCTTTATTTGTATGGCTTTTGCAAACTAAAGTTTGCACATTTTAAGATAAGATTTGGAATGAATTTATTATATCTAATCTATCACTTTCATCCCATTGATGTCGTCTTATTCTGGATCATCATAGTCAAGTCCTAGCGGGTGTATAAACGATTTCTCCAATTCAATTAAGGTATTTCGCCGTTCTGAGAGAAACCTCTCGTAGTTACCTTGTTTGAGTGCTTGCGCCGCAGTGTCAGAAATCGCGTGACTGCGTAAAAAATGAGGGGGCCAAGTTGCCGTGGGATTGAGTAAATAATTTCTAAACTCAGAAAATTTTTGAGGTTCAACAATAAAACAGTTTTCTGTCGCGGACAAATAGCTAGAAATGAGTCGTAGTACAACATAGCGACCCTGTAAACCAAGTAATTCGCCGACTTTTAAAGTTTCCCCATTAATATTTTGAGGTTTGAGTTCAGCCAGTCTCAAGACTAATAATTTGGCTCGCGATGAGTTAAAATTAAACTGTTTAGGCATGGGTGCAATTTTTTCCTTGAGTTTTACCCTGTTATAAACATCGCCTTTAGCGATAGACAGAATATTGTCAAGTGCCCTTTGCATATTCGTTTCGTTTATACCACTAAATGTCTCAGTATAAGCGGTTCGCCATAACCAGTCTTTCAATCTTTGAGAAATGTGAGCATTGAAAGAGGGATTTTTCCGAATCGCTTCTAGCAAAAGCACACTTTGATAACTATAGGGCAACATCTGGGGGGTATCAATACCGCATTGTTGAAGAAATTGGGCAACCTGAATAAAATCAGTCGCGACTTCATCAAAGAGTGTCGGATTGTCCTTGAGTTTAGAGCAGGTTTCCTCAGCATTCGCTTTATAAAGTTCTAAGCCTAAAATCGTTCGGCAAGCAGACAAAATGACTTTTTCATCCAGCCTTTGCCAACCCACTTCTGCCAGTTTTTCCTGTACGCCGGCTATTTTTTCTTTTAGATCAAATTGTTCAGTCCAACTTAAAGCGGAAACCATATCAACATCACTCATCCGAGTGCCACTGCTATTAATTCGTTGAAAAGCGGTAATCGCATATTCTAACCGATCTGTTTCTATGGTAAATAAAGCTATTTTATAGCTAGTAAAAGTTCTAGAAAGTTGATCGGCGCGTTGAATCAGTTCATCATTTGTCAATTGACGCGAAAATTTCAACAATGCCAAGCTATCTAATAACAGATTGAGCGGCATCCATGTCGGTTTGGGCTGATGACGTAATTGCAGAATAAACTCTTCGTTTTTCAAGTCATAATATATCCGCCAATCAACATCATCGACGATATTGGCTTTATTTTCTAAGGCCTCATTAACCGGACGTTTAAGTGTGCCAAAAAGTGTTGATAATCTTTGATGTCCATCTAGCAGATAGGTACGTGGCACACCAGGAGTCGGTTCTGGGATTTTGGGTACCTGAATTCCCCCAATTTTTGTAAATGTAGCAAGACGATATTGGGTTGTTTCCCAAACAAGAAAACTGCCTATCGGTATGCCTAATTTAATACTCTGCAAAAGTTCTAAACGTTGCTCATCTTTCCAAATGAAACCACGTTGGAACTTAGGTACGAAAAGTCTACCCTTCTCTATTTGATCAAGTAATTGGTAGAGATATTTAATTTGTGGTTCTGCTATGGAATTTGGAGTGCTCATAGTTGATTAAGTGACTGTTATATCAAACTCAAAAGTGTGTTCAGCATTGCTTCAGTTTCTACTCTTTGTTCATCATTAATAAGCCATGAATCTTTAATTGCTGATTTATCTTTAAATAACTCAGCAATTTTTCCTCCAAAACCATGAGACAACTTGCTTCGAGTATCATCATCTAAATCATCATATAAATCGCCTACACGATTTTTATCCGTTCGGTTTTGGTCACCTTGAAAACCGTTTTTCATATTGAAATGATGTCGCTGTTTAGATCTTAACTCTTCAAAAGCATTAACTAAATGTTGATTTTTTTGGGTATTGTTCACCTTTTTCCTTACCCAATATGTTAAGGCGTGAACAGGCAAATAATTTTCTATAGCGCGTCTTTGCAATTGGTGATAGGGTATAATAGCATTTTCACAAATGCGTTTTAATTTTTCAGAATCATCACTGGGATATCTAGGACGAAGTGCATCGCTGTCAAACATGACCCAAATACGCATTTTATCTTGTTTGTCGCGTCTAATTTCTTGGAGGCGCTGTTGCATGTGTGTTAGTCCACCACCATTCTCAAACTCAATCCATTTTTTGTTATACAAATCATCCAATTCCTTTTTGAGTTCTTGATTCACAGTAGCAATGGCAAACAAAAAATCTCTATCTCTAATAGCATCTTCAACAAGAATTTTAAATGGCAAAGTCAAAAAATTTACCGCTTCATTCAGCGGTAGTACCACTTCGTTATTGCGACTTGTTTTCTTCTCACAAGACACTCGCACCGTAAAACTTGAGGGATGAAGTATTTCTTCAAGCCCAAATTCTAATGCTAATTGACATTCTTGATAGAGTTTTAGGCTTTGTTGTTTTAGGCAGTCATCTATTTCTTGAAGTGGGTTAGAAGGACTCCAAGCAGGTTCAGTCAGAATATAATGCCGTCCTTGATAACCCAAACGTAATAGTGTGATCAGATCGCTTTCATCTATGGAAGGATCAGTAAAAACAGGCCTTTCTATAATGACTTTCATTATTCAGAATACGCTCGTTGTGCCTCAATAATTTCTCTTTTTTGTTCAACATCCTCTGAAAAAACGCCTCTTGGCCAATTATTATCATTAGGTTGACCAAGTTGATTAAAAGTTATAGGTTCTGCAATACTACGACCATCATCTAATTGACGCACCCAATAAACCCTCACTAATTCAGGATCAAGTTTGCCTTGTGCAATCTCAAGTTGAACACGTAATAGAAAATTTTCTGAATGTGTTTCAAGTAAACATTTTGGCGAGTGCTTTTGGCTCACCAGTTCACAAAAATGAGCCGCTAATGCAGCATGATGTCGGGGATGAAGATGTGATTCTGGTTCTTCTATAGCTAAAATGTCGGTGTCGCCTTCACTTGCCATTGCACAAGCAACAAGCACTGGTAATACCTGTATGACGCCTTCACCAGTGTCAACAATATTCACTTTACAGGACAAATTTGTCAAATGTTGCAACTTAATCTGAAAATGATCAGCCATTTCTTCTACAATCAGTTTTTGTTGGAGATGCTTTTCATACCAACTAGACACTTTGGGTAAGATTAATAACTCTTCAAAAATACTATCCATAGCTAAAACATCAGCGGCCCCTCCCCCATCAGAGCTTAAACGCTTAAATTTAGTGCCTTGAAATAGATTATTTCTAAGCGGTAGTTGACGAACAGAACTTAACCATTGTATTTGACTATTGATAGTCTTCAATCTCTGGTATGGTTCAATAACAGACATCAGTTTAGGCGGTAAAACCTCAGACAAGGTGGATAACAAAAGCCCTTCAAATTTAAGCGTTTTCTTTTCACTTGCCTCGTTTGCTAATTGAAGATTATATTCGTTGCTCAGTAGCTTCTCAGTTGAGGAAGCGATTTCCCCTGATATCAGGTTTTCATTTAAAGCAAATAGCCCAAAATTTGAAATAATATGTGCCTTCCTTTTTCGTACACCACGAAATGTCCATTTTAGATGACGAATTTCAGAATCGGTTAAAGATAATTCTAAATCAAATTCTTGTCTTCCACTGATATTAGATAATAAATCACTAAAAAGACTTCCCCGCGCTGCCGGGCTACTATCTAAGGCAAGTGGTGTTGAGGATTGCCCATTGAGTGAATCCGCAATCAGGGGCAAAGCACGTAATAATGCACTTTTACCCGAATTGTTATACCCAAATAAAAGCGTCAGGGGGCGTAATTCAATGGTAGTGCGATCAACAAATGATCGGTAGTTTTTTAAGGTAAATGACTGAATAGACATAACTTAATGGTATTTATAAAAAAGAGATTGATAAACTTGACATTTCTGATTATAACGAATTTTGGTGAGGATCAACACGCCAATTTGCCCTACAATATTGGCGTAGGGAGGAACCTGTGTGTTCGCCCCCCTTTGACTTCGTTATAATCAAGCATTATAAATTTTTTTGACTGCTCGCCTTTAAGTTTCGTTTTTTTTGATAAAAGCGATTCATGGCTTGAGAAGCTTGATGGATTCGATAATCATTCTTCAAGGCTACCCCGGTTTATTCGTTTATTTCCTAATTAGCTTCGCGAACGAAGTTTCGTTCTACTTATACAATCCTTTGAGTAACTCTTGCAAACTAAAGTTTGCACTCCATTGTTATTTTAAGATTTTAAACAAATTCATTGTATACTACATGTTGTCAATTTTGGCATACTTTGCCCTTTTGCTGTGAGCATTCAAGGGGGCGTAATAATGTTAAATGATTGATTTTATTTATTTTTAATAAAAATAGCCCTATTGGGAGCGGCTTAAATGTTCACAGGAATACAAAAATGAATAGTGAAAAGCGAGAAATAGCGACTTTTGCTGGGGGATGTTTCTGGTGTGTGGAAGCGGATTTTGAAAAACGGCCTGGCGTATTTGAAGTGGTTTCGGGTTATACGGGTGGGCGTTTGAAAAATCCCACTTATGAGCAAGTTGCGTCTGGTGAAACAGAGCATCTGGAGGCAATTCAGGTTTATTATGATCCGGCTGTTATTTCGTACAAAACTTTAGTCGAATTTTTTTGGCAGCATATCAATCCCATTGATGAGGGGGGGCAATTTGTGGATCGGGGCGAACAATATCGCTCTGCCATTTTTTACCATGATGAATCGCAGAAGTCTATTGCTGAAGCCTCGCGCGCGGCTTTAGCCGCATCGGGGCGTTTTCAAAAACCGATTGTCACTCAAATCTTGCCTTTAGATACTTTTTATTTGGCGGAAGACTATCATCAAGATTATTTTCAAAAAAATCCTCTCCGTTATAAAAATTACCGCTATCACTCTGGGCGGGATCAGTTTTTAGAGCAAACTTGGGGCAATGAACGACATCAAGATTTAACAGAGGCTTCTGCAAAACCCGATCAATCGATGACTGCTAAACACTATCAAAAACCAGCAGATGAGGTTTTACGCAGTCAACTGACACCGTTACAATATAAGGTGACACAACAGCATGGAACGGAGAAGGCCTTTCAAAATGAGTATTGGGATAGCAAGCAAGCGGGACTTTATGTTGATATTGTTAGCGGAGAACCCCTGTTTTTGTCATCGGATAAATTTGATTCAGGTACGGGGTGGCCTAGCTTTACGCGGCCTATCAGTGATGATGCGATTATCGAACATAAAGATTTGAAGTTGTTTATGTCACGTACTGAGGTGCGTAGTCGATTGGGTGATTCCCATTTAGGCCATGTTTTTTCGGATGGGCCAAAATCGACGGGTTTGCGTTATTGTATTAATTCTGCCGCTTTGCGCTTTATCCCAAAGGAAAAATGGGTTGAAGAAGGTTATGAGGAAATGTTCAAATTAGAGCAGCACAGATTAGATAGCACAGATTAAATATTAATGGGGCAATCCGTTGTGATTGCCCATTATTCTGTTTGAGTCAAGGATTTTCTCATGAATTTTATAATGATGTCGTTGATAATCAAGTCAGTTATCTTTTTTATATGGTTTTTTATCACGCGCTTTTTATTTCACAAAATGTTCAAAGTTAAAAACACTTGGGGTATCACGTTTGCCCTGCTTCTCATTGCTACAGTTGGCACAATTTGGACTGAAAAAGCCATTGGTTGGTATCAAGAATGGGAGGCGATACAAGAAAAAACCGCTGTCGAAAAACAGGTGAAAGAAATTGAACGGCCTGTGATGTCTTTTTTAGACAACATGAATCCTAAAGACTATCAAAAACCAACAGATGAGGTTTTACGCAATCAACTCACGCAGTTACA
Organism: Candidatus Parabeggiatoa communis; assembly: GCA_035871815.2. GTDB lineage: Bacteria > Pseudomonadota > Gammaproteobacteria > Beggiatoales > Beggiatoaceae > Parabeggiatoa > Parabeggiatoa communis. The sequence continues at coordinate 553 of JAYQWI020001182.1, read as the reverse complement.
ATATAAGGTGACACAAAAGGAGGGAACGGAGAAACCATTTCAAAATGAATATTGGGGTAACAAGCAAGCGGGGATTTATGTTGATATCGTGAGCGGAGAGCCTCTTTTTTTGTCATCGGATAAATTTGATTCCGGTACGGGTTGGCCTAGTTTTACGCAGCCTATCAGTGATGATGCTATTGTGGAACATAAAGATTTTAAGCTTTTTATGTCACGTATTGAGGTGCGTAGTCGATTGGCTGATTCCCATTTAGGCCATGTTTTTTCGGATGGGCCAAAACCGACAGGTTTGCGTTATTGCATTAATTCTGCCGCTTTGCGATTTATCCCAAAGGAAAAATGGGTTGAAGAAGGTTATGGGGATATTTTAGAATTGGAGCGACAAAGATTGGATATGAAGGATTAAGGAATATCAAAAAAATAAATTATCCCGCAGGGCTACTCTATGCACACAAATTATTTGTAACAAACTGTCGGCCCACGCTGAGCCGCAGAGCCGGAGAGAATGAGAGAAAATAAACAAACCGGCTTGAATTGCCTTTTGGGATTTATT
>JAYQWI020001181.1:0-7646 GCA_035871815.2 Candidatus Parabeggiatoa communis | reverse complement strand
CCCTTAAGGCCATTGGTGTCTTGACAGAAGAACAAATCGCCAGTGTGACAGGCTTAAGTTTGGAAAGGGTTAAGGCACTAGAGAACACCGAAAACGACCAAAATGACTAAGGGATTGCTTTATAACTACAAGGATTGCTTTATAAGGCAATTCCAAAAAAATAAAATACCCAAAACAACCACACTACTCTATGCTTATGAATCTTATGTAACAAACTGTCTGCTCACGCAGAGCCGCAGAGCCGAAGAGAATGAAAGAAGATTGATTAAAGGTGTGGGTATTTTAATTTTTTTGAGTTACCTTTTTTTATGAGAAAAATGATTGTTTTATGAACAAATGAAAAAAAAGGATTTATGTTTATGATAAAAAAATGGATTGTTGAAATGAGCAATTTAAATATTGCTGAGTGAAGGGGATTATTAGGTGGGATATTATTGGGAGGGATTGAAAGCAGAACGCGAAAACGAGAAATTGAAAGCCATTTTAAGGCAGTTTGTTGAGAAAATTATACTTAATTATATTGGAATGTGAAATGACTTGACGCGCTTCCAAAACCCCAAACGGGGTTAAAAAACGGAGTGGCGTCCCCAAGGGGAGTCGAACCCCTGTTGCTGGAATGAAAATCCAGTGTCCTAGGCCTCTAGACGATGGGGACTAATTTGAATTAAATAATTTGTGGAGCTAGGCGGGATCGAACCGCCGACCTCTTGCATGCCATGCAAGCGCTCTCCCAGCTGAGCTATAGCCCCTCACGAAAGAGAGGCGCATTGTATAGTCTTCTTTTCCATAAGTCAAGCATCAGGGCAAAATTTTTTGACTCTGTTATTGATAATTGATAATTGATAATTTGTCATTTGTCATTTAAGCTATCGAAATGACGATTTTGTTAGCTCAATAAATAGCGAAAAATAAAATGCAGCAACAGATTTATTTGAATAAAATCAATCATGATGGATTTGCGATAGTGCCTGATATGATTTCTAATAGCATTCTCAATGATATTCTGAATGCACTCAATCAAGTCCCTTCAGGGAACGCTACCAGAGTGCGCCAAGGTAGCCTTTATGCTGTTCGTGATTTATTAAATCAGGTGCCCTCACTTTCAAGTTTAGCGCGACATCTTAGCCTACGCGCGCTGATCGAGCCTATTTTGGGAAAAGGGGCTAAAGTTGTACGTGCTATTTTCTTTGATAAAACCAGTCATGCAAATTGGATCGTGCCTTGGCATCAAGATTTGACCATTACTGTTCAAAAGCAATGTGATATCACTGGATTTGGCCCTTGGTCTAAAAAAGCGGGGATACTGCATGTACAAGCGCCGACTTCTGTTCTTGAAAATATGCTAACACTTCGTATTCACTTAGATGACTGCATGATTGAAAATGGAGCATTGTCTGTCATACCCGGTTCTCATCGACGGGGGCGTATGAGTCATATTCAGATACAAGCGTTGCGACAAGTCACTCCTGAAATTTTATGCCCCGTTTCAAAAGGGGGTGTGATGCTTATGCGGCCATTATTACTTCACGCTTCATCCGCCAGTTTAAATCCATCACATCGACGAGTATTGCATTTTGAATATGCCGCCAGTCAATTGCCGGGCGAATTGGAATGGTGTGAAGCCTCATATAAACACAAATTATAAGGTTTTTTGTAGGGTAGGCAAAGAGTGTTGCCCACTGAAACACAAAACTAAAGGGCCAACATAAGAACCCATCCATGAAATCCTTTTTATTAAAAAGAATCAAGTGGTTAATAGCGATTATATTGTTATTCAGCCTCACGGGTTATTTGAGTACCCGCCATTGGACTTTTGAATTGACTTCTCATTTCAAAGTACAGTACTTTGTTTTATCAATATTCTGTGTTTTTATCTGCTTATGGCTACGACAGTGGGCATGGGCGAGTTTGAGTTTATTAGGCCTGATTCTCAATGGCATCGTCGTGCTACCTTGGTACTTTCCAAGTGTCGAAAATCATACCCAAAATGATTCTCTAAGCATCTTGCTTTCAAACGTGAATATTGAAAACAAAAATTATTCAGCCCTTATTCAACTGGTTGTGGCCGAAAAACCTGATATTCTTATCGTGCAAGAAGGGAATAAAGAGTGGATAAAACATTTAAAAGTACTTGAAAAAACATTGCCTTATGTAGAAGCACCGCATAAAAGTTATTTTTTTGGGATAGTGATTTTTAGCCGTTTTCCTTTTGAAGAAACGCAAATCCTTTCATTAGGTCGTTCCGGGCGGGAAAGTATCCTGGCCAAAATAAAGATCAATCATAAAATGCTTTCTCTGTTGACAACTCACCCTTTGCCACCCATCACTGAAGGCCTGTTTGAGCATAGAAACAGTCAATTGTTTGAAGTCAAATCCTTTATTAAACAATTAGCGTCTCCTAAAATGCTGATAGGCGATCTCAATACTTCAATGTGGTCACCCTTTTATTCACAACTGACTCAAGAAACGGGATTAATTAATACTAGGCAAGGCTTTGGGATTTTGCCGACTTGGCCAACTTTTCTACCTGTTTTGATGATACCCATCGATCACTGTTTAGTGAGTCCTGATATCAAAGTCATCAAGATCAAAACAGGAGAGTCTATTGGCTCTGATCATTTACCATTAATTGTGGAACTCGCGATTTAGGACAAGCTCATGGACAACATCATTACCCATTTTGAAGCCCTGTTAGCAAAAGGGCAAGATAATACGATGCTGCGTTATGGTTTAGGCAATGCTTATTCAAAAGAAAAAGTATTTGTGACTGCTGCGATGCACTTTGCTAAGGCATTGGCATTTGATCCGAATTACTCGGCTGCTTGGAAAGGCTATGGCAAAGCATTGGCCGAAAATCAGCAAATTGAAGAAGCGATTGATGCCTATATGCAAGGCATTGCAGTGGCAGAAAAGAAGGGAGATAAACAGGCGGCTAAAGAAATGAGGGTGTTTTTAAAACGTTTACAAAAATCAGTAGTTCAAAAAGACGCATAAAAAAAATGTCATATTGATAATCTTGAAGGCCCGATTTTCAAAGAAAATTTATTTTTCGCTTTGGAGTGCAAAATTTATTTTGCTTTGGAGTGCAAAATTTATTTTGCTTTTATTTGTTTTCGATCTACTGAAAATGATTATTGTAGGGGCAATCCCTTGTGCTTGCCCCCGTTGCCCCCTGTTGCCCCCTTCCCCTTTTACAAAACATAAAAAAAGGGCAACCCTACGGATTGCCCCTAAAAATTCAATTCCTAATATGTGTCTTTATCTATTAATTTGAAAGCGGAAGCAATATTATCATTCTGCTTCACATCAGACGCTTTTTTCTTAATTTGTGCTAATTTTTGTGCCAACACCAAATAACGCGGATCGTGATCACTTTTAAAAATTTCTTGCGCTTTTCCGACCATCAGATCATCGTTGCTGTACTGGTTTAATAATATTTGCAAGATATCGATATATTCTTGCAAATAATCGCGTAACTCGCTCATCGATTTCTCCAACAAATCACCCCAACCCCAACCCCATTCCGAAATGGGGATAATCCAAAAGGGGTTGAGTGTGAAAAACATAAGGAAAACGTTTAAATAATATAACCCCGTTCCTCATGTAACGCAATGTCCAAACCTTGAATTTCATCTTCTTTGGACACACGCAATCCGATAACGATATCGATGACTTTGAGAATAATAAAGGTCATAATCGCCGTGTAGATCATGGTTGAAATGACACCCACGAACTGAATACCCAATTGTTGACCCATACTGCTGACACCCTCTGCAAAACCTTGACCGCTAAAGATACCCAGTTCTGTGGAAGCAAAAATACCGACACATAAAGTACCTAAAATGCCACCTACACCATGCACTGGGAACACGTCCAAAGAATCGTCTATCTTCAATACTCGCTTTAGGAAGTTTGTCGCTCCAAAACACACCACGCCCGCTGTGAGACCGATAAGCAGTGCGCCGGCCGGCCCTACAAAACCCGAAGCTGGTGTAATGGTGCCCAAACCCGCTACCATACCGGTCACAATACCTAACACACTCGGTTTGCCGTATCTGATCCATTCCATCACCATCCAAGCCATTGCACCAGCGGAGGCTGAAATATGGGTTACCATCATCGCCATTCCAGCATCACCATTCGCGCCTAAAGCACTACCGGCATTGAAACCGAACCAACCTACCCAGAGCATACCTGCCCCAGTTACCGTCATGGTTAGGTTATGGGGTGGCATAGCCGACTGCGGAAAACCATGACGTTTACCCATAACAATAGCAGCTACCAGAGCGGCGACACCTGCGGTAATATGCACAACGCTGCCCCCTGCAAAGTCTAAGAGGCCCATATCCTGAAGCCAACCACCGCCCCAAACCCAATGTGTCACTGGCGCGTAAACTAAAGTGACCCATATCGCACTAAAAATCAACATAGCCGAAAACTTCATACGCTCTGCAAAGGCACCCACTATCAGCGCCGGCGTAATAATGGCAAAAGTCAGTTGGAACATAGAGAAAACCGTTTCGGGAATATCTCCCGCTAAGGCATCCTTACCAACACCGGCCATGAAAGCCTTGCTTAAATCACCAATCCAATTATTGCCTTCTCCGAAAGCCAGACTGTAGAGATACACTAGCCACAGAATAGACACCATACAGGTTATCGCAAAGCATTGCATCAGTACCGACAAAACATTTTTACTGCGTACAATACCCGCATAAAACATAGACAAACCTGGAATCGTCATAAACAGCACCAGTGCCGTTGCTGTCAGTATCCAAGCCGTGTTACCTGTATTCAACTCCTGTGCAAAAGTCACAGAGGGCAAGGCAGAAAGAAGGGTTATCAATAAAAGCGAAGTCCAGTGAGATTTTTGGATAGTCATCTTGCTTTTCTCCTGTTGTCTCATTTAAAGTGCCTCTCTGCCCGTTTCACCAGTACGAATGCGAATCGTTTGTTCAAGAGCAGAAACAAAAATTTTACCATCCCCAATTTTGCCGGTGTTAGCCGCTTTCGTAATGGCATCAATGACTTGATCAAGAGCTTCTTCACTCACAGCCGCTTCAATTTTCACCTTGGGTAAAAAATCGACCACGTATTCTGCCCCACGATACAATTCCGTATGGCCTTTTTGACGACCAAACCCTTTCACTTCAGTTACCGTAATACCTTGTATCCCAATCTCTGAAAGTGCTTCTCGTACATCATCGAGTTTAAAAGGCTTAATGATGGCAGTGACCATCTTCATAAACAAATCCTCCTTAATATTTGAAAAGAAAAGAGAAAATATAAGTTAAACAAAAAGCTTTTACTCGACAGAAGTTCAGAAGTTCATGATAAAAATGGTCCCTTGGAGTTCAACTCATTCAGATTATAATAATTTATTTTTAATAACGAATGATTAAAATTAATGATGTACTCACGATCCTGATTCTTTCTGTTTTTTTAAGTTTTTTGAACAACTGATATTATGACATCACGGTTTTTATCTGGGAAACTGGGGCAAGTTTGCCTTTTCACCTAAAAACACAAACGTCGCCCACAATATTACCACAAATATAAGCAAAGCGGAATATCTTTACGAGGCACCCTTCTTGCCTAAAACAATAGACAGTCCAAGCATCAGTCTCTGAATAACACCAGTGCAGTTGCCGTTAGCATCTAAGCTGTGTTTCCCGTATTCAAAGACTCTTCAGCAGGAAGAAAGGCCGACGGCAATAAGCACTATCAGCAAATTCTTGATAAGCCTTATGTGTTATCCAATCATATTTTACCAGGTTATCCGACTTAAATTGCATCTACGCCCGTTTCTCCAGTACGAATCCGAATGATTTGCTCAAGACTAGAGACAAAAATTTTGCCATCTCCAATTTTGCCCGTGTTAGCCGATTTAGTAATGGCATCAATAACTTGATCAAGCGCGTCCTCACTCACAGCAGCCTCAATTTTCACCTTGGGTAAAAAATCGACCACATATTCTGCTCCCCGGTACAATTCCGTATGGCCTTTTTGACGACCAAACCCTTTGACTTCAGTCACCGTGATACCTTGTACGCCAATCTCGGAAAGTGCTTCTCGCACATCATCAAGTTTAAAAGGCTTAATAATCGCAGTCACCATTTTCATAACCGTTTCTCCTTAATTAAATTAATGTATTAAAAAAGCGTCAGACTTCTGAGTCAAGTGTCAATAGTGTTTAGATCGATTTCAAGTCAACTTTTCCAACATTCGATGTTCAAGTTTTTGCGCGCAAAAACTTGAACTTCAAATAGAGTTCACAGAGTACCACAAAGTCACACAGAGTATAAGTATAATATTTATTTATGAAATTGATTTAAAACACCGTTTTGCTAGGTGTGATCGAGGTTAAGAATTTGAAAAGTGATGGGAATCCGGATATTTTCCTTTTCGCCTACCCAATATTTTTTAAGCATTTTATATTATCTAAAAAGGGCAATTACTTTAATTTTTATGTTATTAATCAATGATTTCATTCCGTTTTCATTTCACAATTTGATGAGTGAAAATAAAACGGTTTTTTTTTTAATTGAGAACTAATTCAATGCATTAAGTGAAATAGTCAACTTTTTAATTGCCAAATATTATCTAAAGCTTACGCTATAGTTTGAAAGCATTAATTATTACTAATCTTGAATATAAAATATATACAATGTTTTGATAAGTGATCATTAGATTCATTCAAATATATTAATGATTATCCAAAATTTAATTTATGAGGGCATTAAGAATATATTGAAGACTAAATAATAATAACTAAAAAAAATGATTAGTTTTGATATCATTAAAATAGTGATATTTAAAAAATAAATTCAAATTATAAAAAAATTTTATGGTTACTCGACTTGAATGTTTTCGACCCACTAACACTTTGAAAAAAGTATATTAATAAATTAGAAAATGATAATTTTATAGCTATAAAATTATTCTATGTCTCAATTAACAAAATTATTACAAATAAGTCTTTACATTTTTTCTAAAAATAGTAGAATAGCGTTCGTTTTTGCTTATCGGCCAGAAGCGTTTGTTTGTCATACAGTTCTGATTCTACTCTCTATTCTAAAAAGAAAAGTTCTGATTCTTGATGATTAAGTTTAACACCACTAATAACGACAAAGATTATTTATATAAAATGGATTAAACCAAGACATTACCACAATCTTATATTCGTAAAAACTTAATTTATCAAGTGATTGTCATTTGTTGTTTGGGGATACGAGAAATGCCGGATATTTTGCTTTATTTAACTTCGTGATAATCACGATAAATTTATAATAACTATAAAAAAAGTAGAAAGGCCCAGAATGCTGGGTTATTTCTTTCAATAAGGGGTTTTGTAAAACCTTACTTAATAAAAAAAGTGAATTATTGAGCCGATGATAGGCGGAAAGTTTTTGTCAGTCAAATGGCCTATCACACTCAAACTGTCTTCACTTTTTCAAGCGTTATGATTTGTTTGAAGGGTAAGGCGTTTGATATGGGTTTCAATCAAATCACAATTTTCAGCCTGTCGATATGAGGAAATAAGATGTCTATAGACAATGTGAAACAATTCCAACAACGTGTTATACAAGACTTTGCCTTGCAAGATCAACTCAAAGAAGCCACTGACGCAGAACAGTTTGCCCAAT
>JAYQWI020001180.1:0-9147 GCA_035871815.2 Candidatus Parabeggiatoa communis | reverse complement strand
ATTTTGAACGCCTTCTATGAAAGGTTCAGAATAGGCAGGAACTTGTTGGGCACCATTTTTAAACAGGGCAAAGCCACCTTCTGCTATAGCCCTCACCTCATAAGTCGTTTCTAAATCCTCTCTGATGAAAAAATAAACGGGGGGCTGATAATTTCTTTTCAATCCGGGCGAAATCGTTAAGGTGTTACCACTAGGCGCTAGGGTGAATGGATAAGTTGAAAATGAGATTTCTTCAGCCCTACAATCTGTCACAATGAGCTGACCTGATGATTTGGGTACACAGCCACATGGGATGGTCGATACACCTTGATTAAAAGAGATATCATCAGCCACATCAAGTTGTCTCGTAAAAGAGGTCATGATTAAGGTGTCGGAGTATGGAAAGCTAGAATCGACAAGGCTATTCTGAGTATCTTTGATACGTTGATCATTAACCGACTTATTATCAGCATCTTGGGCTTTAAATGGCTTCATTTTTTGAGTGAGATCGTTTGGATCCATTGGCTCAACACCAGAACAACCAAAATGCCCTGCCATCCGTAATTCACGGGTCAATTCATCTATCAGAAAACGCGCATTGTCTTGTAACTCAGCTAATGCCGTTTGCAAGGTATAAGTCCGTTTACTGATATCCATCATCATCACCACTCCGCCCATTAAAATGGAACTGATGAGCAGAGCCACCAAGATTTCAACGAGGCTAAAGCCCTGTTTTTGTTTTGGAGTCATAATCGAAGCCTCCATATTTGTTCATCCCAAGGGTTGTCATCGGTGTAAGCCGCTATTTTTTTCCATCTGAGAGTGATTTCATATTCTTGAGTCGGAGCGTCAACTAATTTAATGTTAACCTCTCCTTTTGGTAAGGTTTCTCGTACCTGATTAAGCCAGTTATTTAAATCATAATTGGCAAGTTCAATAGATGAACAGCTTTTGCCATCGCCATCACAAGAATAATCGGTGCCTTCACCAGCGGGGCCTACACTTGTAAATCCACCCACATATTGCGCCGCATTCTCGCTATTGAGACGCATCCGATCCATCATGTCATAAGCCAGAAAAGTGGCTTGGGTACGCAAATAAGCCACATGATTGATTTGTTGACCTCTGATTTGTAAACTGGCTACCCCTATCAGCGCCACAGAAACAACCAACAACGCAATTAATATTTCCATTAAGGTAAAACCGGCCGATAAGGGAACCGTTTTTTTTAACAGAGGTTTAAAGCATAATGCTTTTTGGTTAACCATTATTGCATGGGACATTACACCCTCCACTGTTGACAAAGCAACGCTCGCTTTTAACACGCCCTGTCCGTGCGATTGCAATGATTCGGCCAGTTGAATGTTGTTCGTGAGACACCACAAAATGATATTGACTTGCAGTCCAACCTCTGGATAAGAAAAAAATAGCGTTTTGACCACAAACTTCTTTAATAACAATGCCATCCTCTTTAGTGGGAAATACCTTGATCTCCTTTCCATCACTGTCCACTATTTTCCAGCCGCTATCCCAAGTAGCGGCATCAAACGGCTGAATCACAAGGCCATTATTATTGCGAGTAATCGTTTCGTTTTTCACGTAATGAATGGTGCGAATAAATTCATTTGTTTTTGCGGTTATTCGGTTATTAAGCAATAGAGTTCGCATATTCGGCACCGCCCACATCGTCAATATCATCGCTATTGCCATGGTGACCATTAATTCAATTAATGTAAATCCGGTTTGTATTTTCATAATAGTTCATTATTGTTTATATTAAAGGTATTGTCATATTTAAGTGAGATAAATGGTGAGCTTTTATTGATTAATGGGATAAATGGCTTGTCAAACATTCAAGATTTTATTTAGTTTAAAATATGGGTTAGGTTATAAAAATTTTCAGCTAAAGCTAAGACAAAAGGCGATATTGTACTGACTAATGCTCAGTTATCACCTATCAATTATCAATTATCAATTATCAATATAACTTAAAACAAGTATTTTATGAGCCTCGATCAAAATTCATTACTTGATTGCCTATTCGCTTATGTAAATGATTTAAGCGTTGTCCCTCTAATATCAATAAACACATCAATCATCACATCCGTTCTCAAAACCTTGAGCATTGATTCATTGATCATTGTTCGTTGTGCTATAATGCCCGGTTTTGCTATTCCCCCCCCCACCAAAAGAGATTTTTATTATGTCTGAAACGTTACTTTTTACATCTGAGTCCGTCTCAGAAGGTCATCCTGATAAAATGGCTGACCAAATTTCTGATGCGATTTTGGATGCCTTGTTAGCACAAGATGCCAAATCGCGTGTTGCCTGCGAAACGCTGATTAAAACCGGTATGGTCATGGTGGCCGGTGAAATTACCACTCGTGCCCAAATCGATGTGGAACAGATCGTGCGTGAGACTGTCAAAACAATTGGCTACAACAGCTCAGATATGGGTTTTGACTCGGCCTCTTGTGCCGTATTATCAGGCATTGGTAAACAATCCACTGATATTGCAATGGGCGTAGACGAAGCCGAAGATCATGAGCAAGGTGCAGGCGATCAAGGCCTCATGTTTGGCTATGCCAGTAATGAAACCGATGTCTTAATGCCCGCACCCATTACCTACGCGCATCGTTTAGTCAAACGTCAGGCAGAAGTGCGTAAAAAGGGTATATTGCCTTGGTTACGCCCTGATGCCAAAAGTCAAGTCACCTTCCGCTATGTCGATGGCAAGCCCACTGGCATTGATGCCGTCGTTTTGTCTACCCAACACGCCCCAGACATCGACAATAAAGCCTTACATGAAGGCGTCATGGATGAAATCATTAAACCCGTCTTACCTGAGTCATGGGTTGATAAAAAAACGCGGGTGTACATCAATCCCACCGGTCGTTTTGTCATTGGCGGCCCTATGGGTGATTGCGGTTTAACCGGGCGCAAAATTATCGTCGATACTTATGGCGGTATGGCCCGGCACGGTGGCGGTGCGTTTTCGGGTAAAGACCCTTCCAAAGTGGATCGTTCAGCTGCTTATGCCGGGCGCTATGTCGCAAAAAACATCGTCGCAGCCGGATTGGCAGAACGGTGTGAAATTCAGATTTCTTATGCCATTGGCGTTGCCGAACCGACTTCGATTCGCGTGGAAACCTTTGGCACTAGCAATATAGCAGAAGCCCGTTTAACACAATTAGTGCGTGAGCATTTTGATTTACGGCCACGGGGTTTGGTAGCCATGCTTGATTTATTGCGCCCGATTTATTATCAGACCGCAGCTTATGGGCATTTTGGACGTGAAGAAGAACAGTTTACTTGGGAGCGCACCGATAAGGTGGACAGTTTGCGCCAAGCTGCTGGCCTTTCATAAATCGTTGCCCTGCTGCTAGCGACGGTCGTACAACGCCGTCGTACAATGAACAAATTAGTACAACCCGAAATAAACGAAATTGACTTGACTTTGTTATGTTGGTGTTTTTTGAAGGACTGAACATTAAGCCCTTGTTCTCCTCTTCTCAAAAATAAAGTCGTTTATTTCCGTTGTACTCATTACTTAACTGACTTAAATAAAAGAGAAAAAATGAGTACACAACCGATTATCAACATCAATCCGGATTATAAAGTGGCCGATATCAATTTGGCTGACTGGGGACGTAAAGAAATTGCTATCGCTGAGACAGAAATGCCGGGCTTAATGCAATTGCAAAAGGAATATGCTGATCAAAAACCCCTTTCTGGCACTCGCATTGCCGGTTGTTTGCACATGACAATACAAACGGCCGTATTGATTGAAACCTTGATCGCTTTAGGAGCAGAAGTACGTTGGTCATCGTGCAATATCTTTTCGACTCAAGATCATGCCGCCGCTGCTATTGCAGATCAAGGCGTACCCGTTTTTGCTTGGAAAGGTGAAACTGAAGAAGAATTTTGGTGGTGCATCGAACAAAGCATCTTTGGCCCTGACGGTTGGCGGCCCAATATGATTTTAGATGATGGGGGTGATTTGACCCAAGTGATGCATGAGAAGTACCCCGATTTGCTGAAAAATGTCAAGGGCATTTCTGAGGAAACCACCACTGGGGTACATCGCCTCTATGAAATGATGGCCGATGGTTCATTGCAAGTGCCGGCTATTAATGTCAATGATTCTGTGACTAAGTCCAAATTTGATAATTTGTACGGTTGCCGTGAATCGTTGATAGATGGCATTAAACGTGCCACAGATGTGATGATTGCCGGCAAAATCTGCGTCGTCTTAGGTTATGGTGATGTGGGCAAAGGCTGCGCCCAAGCTTTTCGGGGTTTTGGGGCCACGGTATGTGTGACTGAAATAGACCCAATCTGCGCTTTGCAAGCGGCAATGGAAGGCTACCGAGTCATGACAATGGAAGAGGCAGCGCCCGTTGGCGATATTTTTGTGACGACAACTGGCAATATCAGCGTGATTACGCTTGAACATACGAAGCAGATGAAAGATCAAGCCATTGTGTGTAATATCGGCCATTTTGATTCAGAAATTGATATAGCCGCGCTACGTGAATATCAATGGGAAAACATTAAACCGCAAGTTGATCATGTGATTTTCCCCGATGGTAAACGCTTGATTGTGTTAGCAGAGGGCCGCTTGGTGAATTTAGGTTGTGCAACCGGCCATCCCAGTTTCGTCATGTCTAATTCGTTTACGAATCAAGTGCTTGCCCAGATTGAATTGTGGCATCATCACGAGCGATATGAAAAAAAGGTCTATGTGTTGCCTAAAGATCTTGATGAAAAGGTAGCCCGTATGCATTTGAAACGCATAGGCGCTAAGTTGACTGAACTGACATCCGCACAGGCTAATTATCTGAATGTGCCGATAGAAGGGCCGTATAAACCCGAGCATTATCGTTATTAAGCAGCCTTGTGTTCTTTGAATTGTGAATTGTTAAACTTCGTTACCGAAGGTGTGTTTCATTCTGAAATAAAGTCATTGTGAATTGTGTTCTTTGCCCCCGTCTTTGCATGCAAAAACAATTGTGAATTTATTGTATTTCAAACCTGTAAAATGATAAGGGGTTGAACTGTGAATTGAAAAATCATATTTTTGATATGTCAATAATAGTAATTAACTAATGTTACGCAAAGCGCTTTTAGAGGGCAACCACAAGGAATTGCCACTACATAAACATCAGGTGGTATTATTATTTAAATTTTGTCTTCCTTACATTCAAAATTTTATGAACTCGCTTGTAATTCCTGAACTAAGGGAAGCTTCGCTAATTCTGAACTCCTGAACTGCTTTCTCCACAATTCACAATTCTTTGCCCCAATTTTTGCGTGCAAAAACTTTGTGTTGAATACAATTCACCATTATTACACACACCTTCGGTAACGAAGTTTCACAATTAGAGGCAAAAGTTTTTGCGTGCAAAAACTGGGGCAAAGAACACAATTCAAAATTAAAAATTAACGTGGATGTTCCTATAAAATTAATTATAGTCAGTGGCTTATCAGGTGCTGGTAAAACTATCGCTTTACATAGTTTAGAAGATATGGACATCTATTGCATAGATAACTTACCTGTTGGTTTATTGCCAACATTCATTGAGCAATCAAGTCAATATGGAAAGATTTATGAATGTGTTGCGGTAGGGATAGATGCCCGTACTTTGGCTTTACATGATGTTTCGGCTTTATTACAAACCCTAAGCGATACGCATACAGGCTATCAGGTTTTATTTCTTGAAGCTGATGATACCGTACTGATCAAACGTTTCAGTGAAACGCGCCGTAAACATCCTTTAACCAAACAAAATGTCCCTTTGGTGGAAGCGATATCACTTGAGCGCCAATTACTGGAGCCCTTAGCCTGTCGTGCAGATATTCGTATTAACACCAGCCTAACCCATGTGCATCAATTGCGCGATATGATCAGGCTACGGGTAGGGTTATGTCGAAAACAAGCTTTCTCTTTATTATTTCAGTCTTTTGGTTTTAAATATGGCATTCCCTTTGATGCCGATTTTGTTTTTGATGTACGTTGTTTACCCAATCCTCATTGGACAACAAACCGAAATTTAACGGGTCGTGATTTAGCCGTGATCAATTTCTTAGAAGCACAACCTCAGGTACAGCAAATGTGTCAAGACCTTATTGCTTTTTTGGAGACTTGGATTGCCCAATTTGCAGCTGATGATCGGAGTTACCTCACCATCGCAATTGGCTGTACAGGTGGACAACATCGATCCGTCTATTTGGCCAATCTTGTGGCCCAGCATTTTACGCAACGGTATGAGGTATTAGTGCGGCATCGAGAATTATCCGTTATCAGTGAGAAGAAAGTCACGCTGATAACTGATCACTGAACTTTGATAACTGGTAACTGATCACTGAAATGAGCGTTGGCGTTTTGCTGATTACCCATGATGATATTGGCTCAAATTTGTTGGATAGCTTACAGCAAATGATGGGCGTGTTGCCTTTACCGGTGAAAGTCTTACCTATCCGTCATGAGAATGAGCCATTGGCATTTTGCTTCCATGCAGAAAATCTTTGCCAAACCTTAAACGACGGTCAGGGTGTGTTAGTGCTTACCGACCTTTTCGGTGCAACCCCTTGCAATATTGCTTGTAGTTTAATACCCAATTATCGGGTACGGGTTGTTTGTGGAGTCAATTTACCCATGCTTGTCAAGGTTATGAACTATCCCCAGGCTGATTTAGACACACTTGCTAATAAAGCTCTATCAGGCGGCTGTCAGGCCATTTTCGATGTCAATTCTGTTTTCGGTGATCAATAAACTGTTTATAATTAATGGTTAATGGTTAATGGTTAATGGTTAATGGTTAATGGTTAATGGTTAATAATTTTCCACGCAAAAATTTTTGCGCACAAGAACTTTATCCTGAAAGCGTGGAATGGTTAATTTTAAGCGTTTAAGAATAGAACGCCGCGGATTTAACGATTTAGCTGATTAACGCTGATTAATCAGTGGTTCGTTTCACCAACTTCCTTCTATTCTTCTATTAAATCTTTTAACCCGATAAACGAACGCGCTATTGTATTTAATTTTTTATGATTATCATCAATCGCACAAGTCCTTTAATCCGTTAAATCAGTGTTCTATCCTTTCTCAAATTAACTATTCCCCGCAAAAGTTTTTGCGCGCAAAAACTTTTACGAGGAAAACCATTAACCATTAACCATTAACTATCAACCATTAACCATTAACATGAAACAAACGCTTACCATCGTCAATAAATTAGGGCTGCATGCACGGGCGGCAGCTAAGTTGGTTCAGTTGGCATCACAATTTGAAAGTGATATACAGGTTAAACGCCAACAACGCCAAGTCAATGGCAAAAGTATCATGGGTGTGATGTTCTTGGCAGCCAGCAAGGGTACTCTTATTGAATTAATTGTCCAAGGTGCTGATGAGGCCGCGGCAATGGCAGAATTGAGTGGTCTAATACAAGGCGGTTTTGGAGAAGAAGAGTGAGTGTCACCTTACAGGGTATTGGGGTATCTAAAGGCATCGCCATTGGCCAAGTTTATATAATAAACCGCGATCCAGTGGAAATCAGCGAGTATGCCTTACCCAAGCAACAGCTTGAGGATGAAATCGCACGATTTGAAAAAGCGATCAACACGGCACGTCAACAATTGCAGGACATACGCGATAGAGTGCCAATCGATGCAACAGTCGATATTGCTGCGTTTATTGATGCCCATTTATTGATGCTTGAAGATAGTCTGTTATCTAAAGTGCCGATAGATTTAATCTATGAACACCAATGCAATGCGGAATGGGCTTTGAAAATACAATGCGATAGCATTGTGCAGATTTTCGATCAGATGGATGACCCCTATTTAAGTGCCCGTAAAAGCGATGTCGTACAAGTGGTGACACGCATTCACCGCATTTTACGCGGTTATCCTGATACGTCACTTGAACCGGCACAGAACGAATTGGCTAATGCCATTGTGTTCGCGGATGATTTAAGTCCGGCAGATACTATGCTGATGCAACATCATGGTATTCTCGCTTTTGTGACTGAATATGGAGGGACGACATCGCATACGGCTATTTTAGCGCGTAGCTTAGGCATTCCTGCTATTGTTGGAATGCGTCGCGCCGTTCATTATATCAAGCCTAATGAGACTGTTATTGTTGATGGCGAAAAAGGGGTGATACTGGTCAATCCTGATGAACGTAGTTTACGTTATTACCGGATGCGCCAGTATGAGGAAAAACGCTACCGTGCCGCTTTGAAAAAAATCAAGGCCTTACCGACTATGACTCGGGATGGTACGCCAATTACCTTACAGGCTAATATTGAGTTTCCTGAAGATATGACAGCGGTGAAACGGGTAGGTGGCCAAGGGGTAGGGTTGTACCGGACAGAATTTTTGTTTATGAATCGACAAACCCCGCCGGATGAAGAAGAACATTTCGAGGCTTACAGTCGAGTTATTCAGGCTTTAAAAGGTAACCCGGTGACAATACGCACCCTTGATCTGGGTGCTGATAAGCAATTTGTCGATAGCCGAACTCATGAAGGATTATCTGCGATTAATCCAGCCTTGGGTTTACGTGCGATTCGCCTTTGTTTAAAGGAACCTAAATTTTTCAAGCCACAATTGCGTGCCATTTTGCGGGCTTCTGCACTGGGTCAAGTACGGATGATGATTCCGATGGTATGTGCCTTACAAGAATTAATACAAGTACATCATCTTATCGAAGAAATTCAAAATGAATTAAGCCAAAAATCGCTCAAATATGATACAAAAATGCCATTTGGCGTGATGGTGGAAGTGCCAGCCATGGCAATTTGTAGCGATTTACTGACCCCTTACGTGGATTTTTTATCGGTGGGTACGAATGATTTGATCCAATATACCTTGGCTATTGATCGAGGTAATGAAGCCGTTAATTATTTGTATGATCCGGTACATCCCGCTGTGTTACGTTTAATTAAAATGAGTATTGATGCGGCCACTAAAGCGGGTAAACCTATCAGTATGTGTGGCGAAATGGCAAGTGACAGTCGTTATGTCAGGCTGTTACTTGGGCTAGGATTGCGTTCATTCAGTGTCAATCCAGAAGCCTATTTAGAAGTGAAACAAATTATTAATAATAGCCATCTCAATAACTTGCTTCGCCTGACTCCTAAAATATTAAAAATGAGTTCT
>JAYQWI020001179.1:0-3964 GCA_035871815.2 Candidatus Parabeggiatoa communis | reverse complement strand
AAGGCCAAATAAGCTTGGCCGTCGATCAATAAGGTAGGCGTTTGCGGGCCAGTATGTCGCAATCGAGTACGGTAAAGATCAGCGTCTTGGCGTTGTTGGATGAGGGATTGAAGGTAGGCGTTCATTTGTTAGAGAGAGCGTTCGTAGGGGCAATCCCTTGTGGTTGCCCTTTTGATCTGTTAGAGAGTTTGTTCGTAGGGGCAATCCCTTGTGGTTGCCCTTTTGATCTTTAAAACACATTAAAATTTAGGGTTCAATACTGATTTCAGGATCATAAAAAAGCACCTGGATAGATTCACAAACCCTTTGTAGCGATTTGTCTGAAGTCACCATAATCGGTTGATATAAAGGTAGTTTTTGAACGATTGCTAAGTGTAAGGCATCGTTTGAACCAATAGCAAATTTGGCGTGTTCCAATAACATCCTCTCTGCTAATCGAAAGACATTATCAGGTAACTCCACCATTTCAAAAGGGCGGATAGTTGTTTTCGTACCCGTTTCTTTTTTTAGGAGCGTAATAATCGTATTAAGATTTTTTCTCTTTATCAAACCTTGACGAAAGAATTGCGTTAATTTACCAACAACCTCTAACGAAGTCATTGGTGAAATTAAAATGGGCAACGCTGATCTTGAAACTAAACGACGTATCTGTAAAATACCCATTTCTTCCTGATGCTGTTTCAGCAATGGGTGATAATACTTGAGTAATGCATTGGCATCGAAATAATATCTTGATTCTGTCATCTTGCTTATTCCACGGCATTAGTTTTGAATCATAGCAGTAACGCGCCTCACCATCTCCGGCGGTATGACTTGCGCTAATTCCGTCACCTTTTTGAGTAATTGTGGCATGTCGAGTTCTGATTTTTCAAACCAAGCATCTACCCCAATATTGAGTGCTTTGATGACATCTCCCTTATTGCTTTCGTGGGGTGGACTGATAATAATCATATTCGCATCGACATCATCACTTTTCAATGCTTCATTAATCATATCAATACCATTCATTTTAGGCATTTTCATATCGACAATCGCGACATCAAATTCATCAGCCCGCAGTTTTTCAAGGCCTTCGATCCCATCAGAAGCGGTTTCGACAATAAAGCGTCGTTCAGTAAAGTAATCTTGAAATGTGGTGCGAATCTGATTGTCATCATCTACAATTAAGAGTTTGTATTTTCGTTCCATTATTTTTTGTTCCTCAGTTTAGTTTGCATTTTATCAGAGATTTTGATGGGCTCGTAGAGACGCGATGCCTCGCGTCTCTACCATCGCGTCTCTACCATCGTGTCTTTACCCGGTGAATGGAAAAAGCCCCCTCATCAATCCGTTCAATCCCCATATCCGTTGTACTAAAGGGGTGTGCCATATTAATATAAATTATAATTAGATTTGGGGATTGAGCAAAATAGAACGCAGATTTAACTGATTATCATGATTATCACTGATTAAACATGATTAAAATAAAATCATTCATGATAAGAAGCAAAATCAGCATTCTATCAAAAATCAGCGTCAATCTTGGCGAAAAGTCGCACGCACAATGCGCTGTGCGCGTGCCCGTATAAACGGCCGCAGTCGTTAAAGACTGGGCCGTCACGACAGCCGTTTAGACAAGATGAACAGCCGTTTTTTTCGCAATGCATGGCGTTGTAGATTGCTGCGGCTGACAAACCATTAATAATAAAAGAATAAAAATCAGAGTCCAATGCCATTATCAGTAATCAGTTATCAGGTTTCAACTTGAGTTTGTTGGATTTCCATACAAACTTCGTTCATAACATAACTTTATGAGTAAAGATTATTTTTGTCAATGGAGGTTGAATGCGATCCAATCGGTACGATTGGAGTGCAAAATTTATTTTGCTTTGGTACGATTGGAGTGCAAAATTTATTTTGCTTTGGTACGATTGGAGTGCAAAATTTATTTTGCGAAGGCCAAGATTGATAATGACCCTTGTGAATGCGCCCTGCAGCGTGAACGATTGTCAGCATTTGATGCCTTGCGACAGGCGCAACGGTGGGTGCGGGATTCAACTTATGGAGAAATGTTGACATATTGTGATCAAATGGTTAATGAAAAAGCATTTTTTAAGCGTTTTCGGAAAGAGATTGGATTTGCGGGGATGGATGAGCGGGGGTTTGAGCATCCGTTTTATTGGGGAACGTTTGGGTATGTGGGTGTATAGAAGAATAAAATATTTTAGTGAGTGCTTGAACGAAAATCCTCTTTGTCATTTCTTTGAACAGAGAAATATTTTGTTTATCAATATGTTTTATCAAGATTTCTCCTAAAGGCGAAACCGAAATGACACGATGGCAAAGGGTTTTCGTTCAGCCACTAGTTATATAAAAAAATAGGCTTCTATGTTTTTTTCATAAAAAAATATATTTTATGTACAAAATATAAAGCGAGACGCTAAGTTTTAAGTATTTGAGGAGGAAACAACAAATGCGTGATCTCGGAGAAATGGGTGAAAGTACCTTCAAATTATGGTGTAGTTCAGTTGGACTCGTAGCAAATGCTTCTCAAATTGATAAAACCGGATGGGATTTTTGGGTAGAATTTCCTTTCTCATCCGATGAATTAATACCTCAAGATATGCAGCTAGCTCCGATTGAATGTAAAGTCCAAGTTAAAGCCACAGATGGACAACGAAAAAAATTGCAAATAACCGTTTCTAACTTAAAACGATTAATTCGAGTACAAATGCCATCATTTTACTGCTTTATTGAATATGATGGTAAAAATGTTGCTCAATCTGCATATTTAGTTCATGTTGGAAAAGAGTTAATTGAAAAAACATTGAAACGAATTAGGGAACTTGAAGTAAATGGAAAAGGGAGTGAGTTGCATAAAAAAAAGATTACTATCCATTATTCTGAAGAACATCGGCTTAATGAATTGACAGGAGAATGCCTTAAAGCAAAAATTGAAAGTTATATATCTGATGGGCTTGAGGAATATGTTAAACAGAAAAATATCCTTTTAAATACTTTAGGATTTGAAAATGGTGGAGGAAATTTTAAGGTTACAATTTCAGAAGAAAATCCACTTGAAAAAATGGTTGATTTAACCTTGGGTATTAGGAATAGTCTTAATGTATCGAAGTTTGAGTGCTATCATCAAAGATTTGGCATTATATCTAAGAAGCCATTCGTTAAAGCTATCGAAGGTGAAATGTTCGTAAATGCAAAGCCCGATATGAAAGCACTTATAACGTTTAAAGAATATGAATTTTCTCCAGAAATTTCATTTCAATCTAATTTTTATTCGTCCTCACTTAATCAATATATTCCACAGAAATATATTAAGTTCAGATTCAAAACAGATTTTTTTGATTTAGTTTTCGAGCCATTTAATGGACTAGTTAATTTATCTGCCTCCTTTGATAACAAATTAGAATATCCATTATTGAGTGTAAACAACTTTCTAAAGGCACTTACTTTATTTAGAAAGTCAAAAGATGGTTTAATTATAGAAGTTCAATCAGAACATTTCCCTATGTTTTCAGCGAAAATGCGGGCTGATAAAACGATTGATGATTATTCTGATTTATATGGAATTTGTGAAGAAGCAGTCACACTTTGCAAGGATTTCGCGATCATTGATAAAGCAATGGTTAGTATTGAATCTCTTGTTAAGTATGGTGTTCATATTAGGCAAATGTATCAGGTGATTTATGGAAATCCTGAAATAATCAGAATAGAATTTGAATTAGAAGAAGTGTTTAACAAGAATACAAGCATGGCGTGCGTGTTGCTGGTAGATACCATCATAGGAAATCGCTTAATAAGTTGTTTTGTAGCATTTATTGGCGAGCCAGAACCATTTAAATCTAATAAACAATATCTAATACCAAATGAGAGCTTAATTGGGCCAAAGTTTATTGCGAAAGATGATGATGGAGTCATTAAACAAGAAAGTATTGAGGAAGGTTTTTATAAATTCTACGATGAACTT
>JAYQWI020001178.1:0-8012 GCA_035871815.2 Candidatus Parabeggiatoa communis | reverse complement strand
CAGCCCCATTAACACCGACTAAAACCGTTAACTGTTCTCCAAATTCGATGTTTAATGTTTTAAACGGACGGAAATCTATTAATTTGAGTTGTTTTAGCTTCATATCATTCAATATAGGGCGAATACACCGTTAAGCCTGGGCGAACACGCAAGGGCAGCATCCCCGGAGGCTCTTGAATACGCGGAGTGTTCTAGGGGCATACCTGCGTGTCTGCCCTTACTTCGTATTATCAGAATAAATATCATTTCAGAATTTCCATTTTCACTCTACCATGCCCCTCTTCGATTAAACCGATCTGTTTAGCCGCTTGACGTGATAGATCAATGATTCTCTTTTTATAGAAAGGCCCCCGATCATTGATGACGACTTCTACAGATTGACCCGTTTTTAAATAGCTCACTTTCACACGAGTACCAAAAGCTAATGTCCGGTGTGCCGCCGTTAATTTGTTTTTATCGTAGCGTTCACCATTGGCTGTCAAATTACCATGCAAGCTGTCGGCATAATAGGAAGCTTCACCATATTGGACAACGACTCTACCTGATGTCGATTTTCCAGACGGTGTACTTTTAAATTGCTTCACCAATGGCGCAATCGCTACCCATTGTTCTTTACCATTTCCAAACGGGGGATAATAAGATCGCGTCGGTTTGCGCGGATGATAATCAGTGACTTTAGAAGGCTTACCTGGCCGTCGTCCATGAAACAATTTATAGCTCATGACTTGGTTTTTAGCATCTCGAACCACTGAGACGACAACACCAACATGATTAATGCCCTGTTTCGGTATAAAGAGGTTTTCCGCTTTAAACTCTTGATAGGGTTGCCCACTGTAACCATAAAACATTACGGCCCCCGGTTTAATCAAAGGTGATTTTTCCAAAGGATCATGGACGAGTATCAATTCACCCTGCTGATGATACCATTGAGCAATATTTCTGGTTGTTCGTGCCTGCTTGACATCAGGATAATCATAATTAGGGCAATATTCCCTTTTAAATTTTATAACAACCTTATGAAATATACCAGAACAATCTTGCAATTGACGGCTATCGTGTTTTAATCCGCTCAGTGCTTTGGCAATTTTGGTCAGCGGTTTTTGTAGATTAATCTCTTGATCACCACAATGCGCCCTATAACTGTCTTCCAAGCGGACGTTTTCTGCTGACTTCTGCGGTGTAAGGGGTTTATCAGAAACAGAAACAGGGTTATCTTTTTTTCCAGACGTTGTCTCAGGTTTATCGCGAGGTTTAACAGGCACTTTGCGCGAAGGCTTATCCACAATAGCGTTTATCGTTCCTGGTTGATATGAACATCGCCAACCCGATTGCTCTAAATTGCGTATAAAACCCTTAAGCTTTCGTTCACAATAGCCCACCGAATTTTTAGCCCGCCACAACACTTTACGATAACCAGGTTTTTCAGTCGGTTTTTTATAAACCACTTGGCAAGGCAATGGGGAACCTTTAACGAGATAATCCAAGGTTAAAGTCCGCCTAGCGCCACGCTTATTACAAATTGCCAAACCCTCTTGATCTTGACGCAAAGGCTCATCGTGAACGGCTGGCTTATCAGCTGGTTTAGAAACAGGGCGCGGTTCGCTTTCCTGAGTCAGACTAGAAGGCATCTCATCTTGTTTATCATAAGCACATTGCCAGCCATATCCTTCTAGCCTTCGGATAAAAGCATCCATTTTTCGCTCGCAATAACCGGTCGAATTTTTGGCACGCCATAAGACTTTACGATAGCCAGGTTTTTCCGTCGGTTTTTCATAAACGACTTGGCAAGGCACTTGGCTGCCGTGAACCAAATAATCTAAGGTGACAACCCGTTTATTCGCGTGGCTGCTACAGATTGCAACACGATCTGCCATTGCAAACCGACAATAGCCTAGCATGATCAAGATTATGACAACTGTTAAGCTGATAAATTTTTTCATGGGTATTGATCTCAAAGGGGTGTAGTCTACGTTCCAACTTTAGTTTGCAAGGTTGGAGTGCAATTTAGTTTGCCATTTAAGGCGAACACGTAGGTTCGCCCTTTTGAAAAATCTGAAAAGCTATAAAACTACCCAGCGGGAAAACCGGGGCATTCCCAAAAAAAGGGGCATCCAAAGCAAAATAAATTTGGCACTCCAATTAGGCCGAAGCAAAATAAATTTGGCTTTGAAAATCGGGCCGAAGCAAAATAAATTTGGAACGAAAATAGGGAGTACAAGTCAACCTAGTGCAGGATCGCTCCAATATAGATACCCCCTCAGCCAACAGCTAAAGCAGTTGTCTGAAAGCTTAAGTCACCTAAAGGTGACTACCTCCCCACAATACCTATTTTTAATTCCATTTCTGTATAAAAAATGTTTTTACTACTGTAAAAATTTATCATTTGCGCTTTTTTGGAAGTCAAAATCCATTTAAAGCTGCCCGTTTTTGCGTGCAAAAACGGGCAGCATGTTAGTCACCTTTAGGTGACTTGAGCTTTTAGACAACTGCTTTAGCTGTTGGCTGTTGGCTTTCCTGCACTAGATTGATAATGAACCCTTTTTTTAGAAATGCGCCCGGGAAAACCTTTCCTAAAACTTATAATTAAAATCCAAGCGGAAACGCATACCATCTTGCGGATCATCAGAGAGACTTTCTAAAGAATAGAAACGCGCTAGGAAATTCGCATTTTTCATCGGCACATAACCCAGCTGCACTTCGTGCCCCTTCATATTACTAGCCTGTTCATTCCAACGTCCCCAGTCATCTTGTGCATAAGAGGTATGCAGCGCGAGGGTTTCAATATTGGCGTAGGAATAACCGACTAACCAATCCCGTTTATTCTTCAATTGCCCCAGCTTGATGGAAGCAACATAACCATCCGTGTTATCGCGGTTATCACGAGTGAAATGTCGGTTGCAGCTATCAGTGCTTGGATCACCTAAATTCGAGACACAAATCATATCCAGATGGGAGTCTGAATAATCTTGAGCGTTGTGCATCATATCCACGCCCAGCGTCAAGGGTAAATTACCCGCTTTGAATTGGCCTTGCAAACTACCAATCCAAACACGATAATCCCGACCCCCATTGGCATCCCATAAGGTTTGATGCGTCGCATCCTTATCATCAGGATTGGCATCAAAGGCCAGTAAACCGGCCGCGGCCGTTATTTTATTGGAGCTACCAAACTTGCTAGAAAAAACCAATTGACCGAGGGCCAGATTGCCTGAGAATTGCTTCATGCCTGTGGGCAAACTCAGATAACCCGTATTGAGTGCCACTTCGCTGTTCCCAAATCCAATCTGATAACCCCCCGCGACACCGGTTAGGGTGGCATCATCATCCCAAAACATTTCGTTTTGCTTCCAAAACGGTAAACTGTTGCGGCCGGCCCAACCCCAAAGGCCCTTATTCTTTGCCTTAAAAAACCACTTATCAAAGTTAAAATGAGCATCCCCCGTATCATTGTCCTCAAAATCAACAATGGTGATGTGAGGAGAGAGATGGTTATTATCGGAACCACTACGCAAACGGGCCCCAAAAGACAACAAATCATTGTGATTGTAGTTTAAACCGACACGGGCCCGGATACGGGCACGATTTCGATCATCACGCGCCTTGCCACTGGTTTTGTGTGAATCCCAATCGGCCTCGAAACGTAAACGGTAGTCACCCGAGATGGACAAATCAGCTTGAGCGGTGTTTGGCACTATCATTGCGCCAGTTGCCAAAAGCGGTATTATTAAAACCGATAATGACGCTTTTCGATATGAGTTTGCAGTCGTATTCATATTAAACCTACTTTCCCCTTGTCAATAGTTAGCCTTAGATCAATTTTGAAAAACGCACACATTCTATACAAATTTTCAAACGAAATGGCTTGACATAAATCAAGTCTGAGCATAAGGCATTCAAAAATAGGCCAAATATACGCTGTCTGCATCATCAAGTCCAACAATTTACAGTGCAAATACCCAAAGCCTCTGATTCCCAAAACAGTCAATCACAAAGTCCAATTTTCACTGCTTCGACACCGTTTGCCACACCAGCCGATCAAATCCCCCCGCAACAACACTGATGAGTTGTAATTTGAACACGTCTCCATATTTTGCTTCTAAACCAGTTTGATAATCAAGCAATTGCTGTTTCGATTCCGCCAATTTTTCTTTCACCGGTTCTAAGGCTTCCAATTCCTCAATACTCAGCTTTTTGAGTTCATTTCCGCTTTTGTTCACCTCATATAATTTTAAATACTTGAATTCAAAGATAAAATCATGCATTAGCAAATGACGAAAATCGGAACGGATAATCATCGTTAAATCAGCATAGCGCCGTTTTAAAGGCGTTTCTGAATCCATCATATACCAAACGTCATCAAAAAGTAGCGTCACAAAAGCCATTTTGATTGTCAATTCATTCGTCGTTTTGTAATCACGATTATCAAGCACTTCAAAATAACGCTGTGTCATAAAATCACAAACGGGTTGCAAATCGCCGCTTTGGTAAAACTCCTCAGCGAGTAAGCGAACTTCTTCGCGTTCGCCTTCCTTTGGTAACAGCATACTCAAAAGATGTTCGACATAAAGTTTTCGCACGACTAAATTGGGAATTTTGAAACGCAATTTGTTGAGTTTTTCCGTTGCGCCATCCAAAGTCAAAATGCCTAAATAATACAGCAAAGACACGATAAACTGGTTGCTTTGAGTCGTTTTTAACATCTGATCAACACCAAAGCGATTCGCCAGTAATGAAAGCGCCAAAGGCGGTGTGCCATTTAATGCTTGCCAAATGATGCCTCTCCCATTGGGCAAACGAGACAGATAAGTGAGTTTGCTCAAATCCATCGCTAAATTGTCATCCAACATTTGGCGCGGATATCGACAAGCTTTTTGAAACGATTCCAAAAAATAAAGTACCAAAGTGGGATTATAAATCTGTTGGGAAGCAAACTCACTAAAACAATAGCCATTATAAAAAGTTTGTATCAGGCTCAGTGCTTGACTGATTTTGTCTTCATCAAACTGGCATATTTTAACAATTTGAGTTAAGACGGTTTTAATTTCCTCGTCTATAAATCCACACAAGTTGTTAAATTCCGGTTCCAGATAGATATTTTTCGCCACATT
The DNA here is from genome assembly GCA_035871815.2 of Candidatus Parabeggiatoa communis. Classification (GTDB taxonomy): domain Bacteria; phylum Pseudomonadota; class Gammaproteobacteria; order Beggiatoales; family Beggiatoaceae; genus Parabeggiatoa; species Parabeggiatoa communis. The sequence goes on along the minus strand of JAYQWI020001178.1, from coordinate 2,904 downwards.
GTAAGCACTGGTAATGTCACTCATCAAAACGGGAGACACGCCAGTGATAAAAACCCGTTCTAAACCGCCTCCACTACTCGCCGATTTCACCGCTCTGAAAAGCGCCTTCAGGGAGCCTTCTGTAGAAAGCAATGTTTTATAACGTTCGGGGTTAATTTCTCCCTGCCCCATCATCAGCTCATTGGCAAAATTATCGTATTCATCAATTAAGAGATAAAGGCGATAAGGAGTTTGTCGTACCGCGCTCAAAAGGGATAGAAAGGAATCAATGGCATCATCTGGTTCAATATGAATCTGTTTCAAAAGCCACGTTTGATACTTGTCCGCAAAATCTTGAATACAGCGGTTGATATAGCGAGTTAATCTAAGCTGTATTTGCGCTATTCCCCCTTCGGGGTTGATATTAGAAAAATCCCACTTCATCACCAAATATTGATTATGTTTTGGGGTAGGATTTTGCCCAATCGCTAATCCCCCAAACAACCGCTCAAATTCTTCTGCTTTTGCCACATCGTAGTAATTCTCTAGCATTGATAACAGCAAAGTTTTACCAAAGCGTCGTGGACGCAAGAAGAGTAGTTGATTCCCCGCTTCTTCAATGAGTCGAATATGTGAAGTCCGATCCACATAAAAATAGTTTTCTGTCCTCAGTAGATAAAAATCACTGAAACCATAAGGAAATTTAAACATGATAAAAACCCCTTTGTCGAAGGATTCAGTTGACATACCGCTATTCGAGGTTCTGCCGGACGGGATTTGCAAGCCTGTCCACAATTCGTAATATTACCATAAATCAAGGGTTCAAAATCGTTTGCCACACCAGTCGAGCAAACAGAGATAATTTCAATTCGTTTAGCAGCAAAATTCGTTGTACTGACTTCTTCACAAAGAATGACTTGCAAAAATTTTTTTCAGATTTATAATAACAAATTTTCAATTCAACTGATTTCAAAAGCTGACTATTATGAGCTTAACCCCTTTTGTTATGGGTCTATTTTGGTTTGATAAGAATCTAAATACCCACTGACAAGAATTGACGCTTTTAAATCTTAAAGCGGGTTGGTTTAACGGCTTTTCCAATATAAACAAGGCACTTATTATGGCTTACAGTGATTTTAAATTAAATAAACTGTTAAAATCTTTCAATCTGACTCAAAACCGATATCCTCTGTTTGAACAAATTAAACCGCTTGAAATTGATCCTTGGCTCAAAGAAACCCTTAACAAAGGTATGCAATTAATTGTTGGCTCTGAAAAAGCCCGTTCAGAATTGATTGTCATGCCTATTCTTTTGGCTAGTCGCGAGAGAAATCAGAATTGTTTTGCGATTTACTCTGGTGAAACATTAGATGTCAATACAGATAAAGGCTTAAACGGAGAATGTGACTTTATTTTAACTTACAGTCAACCCTTACCGGCTATACAATCACCTATTTTTACGGTAGTTGAAGCCAAAAAAAATGCCATAGAAAGTCATCTAGGGCAATGTGCGGCGCAAATGTTGGGCGCTCAGTTGTTTAACCAAAATGAGAACAATGATTGTGAAGTCATTTATGGTTGCGTTACCACGGGAGAAGCTTGGCAATTTCTAAAACTGGAAAACGAAATACTCCACATTGATAGTCGTCGTTATTATATTAACAATGTCAATGAGATATTAGGCGTACTTCAAGTTATCATTGATTTTTATAACTCATTCTTGAAAACAAGCGAATCCTCACCTCAAACGTAAACGGGTTAATTTGGGGCGCATTTCTAAAAAAAAGTCATTATCAATCTTAGTTGAGTTGTAAGTACTGAAGCACAAATAAATAGGTATTTTACAGCAAAGGGCAACCACAAGGGATTGCCCCTACTACCTTAAATAAAATACCTGAAAATTTATGGTTCAGTACTTGGATTCGCTGGGTATAACGGATTGATTGAAAAGCCCAAACCCGTTTGCAAAGGCTTCAAAGCCGTTTTGGCTCAAAAAACTAATCGGACAAGCTTGTGCAAATTCCAAACAGAGGTTCATAAATCAATCCGTTGAATTCCCTAAACTTCGTTCCGAGCTTCGCTACGTTTATCCGTTGTACTAATTAATCTTTAAGGAGAAAAGCGTATGCTTTCTATATTTGGCACGAAATTTTAGGGGGGGGAATCACCTCAACCCATTGATAATGCTAAAAAACGTAGGCAAGATTCATTCTGTTCTCTATTGGCATCGGTCACAATGTGTAGTAGTGCTTTTGCCGTTGTGTCACATCCTGACGGTAATTCCTCTGTACTTAATACCAGTTCATGGGTTGATGGCAGTGTCATTTCGTCTGCAACTTTTGCCGAAGGTGTTGCTGATCCTGGAGGGAACACCGGAATGGCTTATTGCCTATTTAAAGATGCTGTAGGTTCGTATTGGTCAGCCGCTGTCGCTTTTTCAGCAGAGAGTGATATCACTGCTTGTTTATCAAACTATACATTCACTCATGCAAATGGTTGTGTCGCTCCAGCAGTCGCGTCACAACCCACCGCCGCACCACCACCACCAGTTCTAGTCTCAGTTGGAACGCTTGGTACGGGTTTCGCGCTACTCCTGTTGGTAGGTGGACTTGTGTCTGTCTGGCAAAAACGAAACAAAGTTCATAACGCAAAATAACCGCACGAGTACAACGAATTTAAAGCACTCACAACGAATGGCCCTTTGGGGTTATTCGTTGTGATTTTTAAAAATACACTGTACTCAGGGCTGCGTTCTATCATTGCTCAAAAACAATCCGTTAAATCTTAAATCGCACGAATCTTCGCAGATTGTGTTTCTAATTGTTGTAAAGAGGCGCTCATTTCCGTCACTCTTTGCCGTTCTTTTTCGACAATGTCGGCTGGGGCTCGTTCTGTGAATTTGGGGTTATTGAGTTTGGCGGTACA
>JAYQWI020001177.1:0-3743 GCA_035871815.2 Candidatus Parabeggiatoa communis | reverse complement strand
GTTCATTTTTCAATATTAAAGTCAGAGCGCATTTGAGTATCTAAAAACGTGATAGAACGCTGATATTTAGCTTCGCTAAATGCTGATTGTGATGATTTGCGCTGATTAATATTAATTGGTTCAAGATCAATTTTATTAATATTAAATGTGGTAATAAACTCAATTATTTAAGCAAATCGAAAAATACTCTCATTTTCTATCGGGCCGTTTATATCCTGCCTCGTCTGCAACTTTGTCGTTAAAGGTTTACAATCCTTTCAAAACGGTTTTATCCTTTCTTATAAGCAATCCTTGTAGTTATAAAGCAATCCCTTAGTCATTTTGGTCGTTTTCGGTGTTCTCTAGTGCCTTAACCCTTTCCAAACTTAAGCCTGTCACACTGGCGATTTGTTCTTCTGTCAAGACACCAATGGCCTTAAGGTTGCGAACCGTTTTTTCTTTTTCTTCATTTCGTGCCTTCTCCTCAGCCTTTTTTTTCGCTTCCTCTTGATTGTATTCATCCTTCATACTAGCGCGTTCTTCGGGCGTGATTTTATCTTTCTCAATCACGCAAAAAAGTGCTTGAATTGAGGGATTGGTATATTTCTCCTCATCCACTTTTTCGTCTAGGCTATCATTAATCGCCTGCATCCATTCGCGACAGTTTGAAGGGGTATTCGTATGAGCCGAGTCATTGGTAAACACAAAAATGAGTTTATGTTTACGCTGATAAATCTTATCAAGCAATTTACCTGTCACAAAATCTTTCGGTTCAAAATCATGCACTATAATCCCACTATCTGGACTGGGCGTTTTTTTACCGGTAAAAAAGACTATCGTGATGACAGTCACTGGAAAACGATAGTTATTAGAACTGATAATGGTTTGTACCATCGCACTACATTGATAGTAAACAAAACGCTCGTAAGTATCGTCATAATGGGCATGTTGTACCTCGACTATGATCCGATTCTTTTTATCCTCGGCAAATAAATCAAATTTGGTAGCGACACTGCCTACCGATGGCACAAAAGCTTTGTCATTTTCCACCTCATCAATTTTCAATTGGATGCCAATAAAATCCTTGACTAACGCGGTGAAAAGGCTTGGATGACTAAAAGCCTTTTTAAAAATAACATCATAACGTAAAGGGGCAACTTGTTTCATTGTTAATTTCTTTGTGTTTGAGTTATATTAATAAAATCAAATATTTACGATAACGACCGTGATTTTTTAGAAAGTATAAAACCATTATTTGAAAGTTATTTCAAAGCCTAAATCAAAAAAACGTTTTGATTTTTATAACTTTTGTTACTTTTCCCCCCTAAACAAAATCACCTATCTTCAACATTGTCTTACAGTAGTTATCACTTATCAATCACTTTTCACTTGTCACTTTTCACTTATCACTTAATTAACTCTTGACTATCCTTCAGTTCAATGTTTCATTTTACCACGCTCCCCCCTTTAAGCCTTTATATCCATATACCTTGGTGTGTTCGCAAATGCCCCTATTGCGATTTTAATTCTCATCAAATTCGAGGGGATTTGAATGAAAATGAGTATATTGCGGCGATGCTTGCCGATTTGGAGCAAGATTTACCGCGTGTTTATGGGCGTAGTGTTCGTAGTATTTTTATTGGAGGAGGTACGCCGAGTGTGTTGTCGCCAGAGGCGATTGATAATTTATTATCAGGTGTGCGAGCGCGACTGCCCGTGGCGGCGGGGGCAGAAATCACTTTAGAAGCGAATCCGGGTACGGTAGACAGTAGCCGTTTTTTAGGATTGCGTGAGGCCGGTATTAATCGTTTATCGTTGGGTATACAAAGTTTTAATGACACCACTTTACAACGTTTAGGCCGTATTCATGGGCGTTTTGAGGCTATTTCGGCTATTGAAATGGCAAAACAGGCCGGTTTTGATAATTTGAATTTAGATTTAATGTTTGGTTTACCGGAGCAAACTGTTGAAATGGCTTTGGCCGATTTACAGACTGCGGTGCGTTTTGCGCCCTCTCATTTGTCTTGGTATGAATTGACAATTGAACCTAATACGGTGTTTTATCATCAGTCTCCACCGTTGCCAGATGAGGATGAATTGTGGGCCATGCAAACTGCGGGGCAAACTGATTTAGCAGATCAAGGTTATTTTCAATACGAAGTGTCGGCTTATGCTAAATCAGATCGACACTGTCAGCATAATTTGAATTATTGGAAATTTGGTGATTATTTAGGTATCGGTGCTGGCGCACATAGCAAAATCAGTGATGCCGCTTTGGGTAGCATTACGCGCTTGTCCAAACAACGTCATCCGCAGACTTATCTTCAATCGGCTGAGAGCGATGCCGTGGTGGCAAATTGTACAACGCTTACCGCTGAAGAGGTGGCTTTAGAATTTATGATGAATGCCTTGCGTTTAGTGGAAGGCTTTACAATTCAAGAGTTTACAGAAAATACAGGCTTAGATCAGGCCTCTATAGACAAACCTGTAGAAGCGGCTTGTGCGCGAGGCTGGCTCATCAAAAAAACTGAACCGTTGATAATCTCAAGCGAAAAAGAATTAAATAGGGTGCAACGCATTCATACGACTGATATCGGAATGCGTTTTTTAAATAATGTGTTAGAGTTGTTTATCTCGTTAATGGTTAATGATTAATGATTAATGATTAATGACAAACTCGACGAGTTAAACTCGTCAGAACGCTAGGCTTTAAACCCGTAAGAGTTTTTCACATTTAGCTTCGCTGGCCTTCGGCTCACGCTAAAGTTTGGCTTCGAGAAACTTTAGCGTGAACCGAAGGGAAGCTTCGCTAAATACCGTTTTTGCGCGCATAAACTTTGGCATGAAAAGTTTTTTTTAGCATGAGGGTGGCAAGCCATAAGTTTTTGATTTTCCGCGTAATAAGCGCTACCTAAAAAAAAAGGGGAAAAAAAAGCTTGCTTTTTTCATTTAAGATGATTAGAATACGCGGCTCTCGTTGTGGGGGCCGTTAGCTCAGTCGGTAGAGCATCGGACTTTTAATCCGGTTGTCGTGCGTTCGAACCGCACACGGCCCACAATATTCCCATCTCCCCTCCTTTGCCCCTTCTTTTCATCATTAATCCCCTTCTCTAATTTATCTTCTATTTAAACCTATTGAAATTTGTCATTCTATTTTCTATAGCTCACTGAATATCTATAGACTGTTTTAATCATTGATGTGAAGTTGATCAAATGCCCAGTAACGATCCTTTCAAGCATAATCCTTATCTTGATATTTTATAGACTTATCCTTTATTAATAAACAATCCTTGTCGTTATTTCCTACCAAAACGCCACCCCACTGCAAACAATTCTCATTGACTCTCACACTTCTGCCATAGTATCGTTATTCTAAATTGGGTACTTGTGCATAACAATGAACAATGACGGGTAAAATCTCTTTCAATCATAAGGCTTTGATAACTCATTGATTTCACCTGATTGTTATCATCTCACCCTGTTGCTATCCGTAAAAAATGAGCGCATTGATAGATTTTGTAATCGATTAATTCATTTTCACGTTTTGCGCGCAAAAACTTTAATGTGAAATCGTGAACGGAATGGAAGCTACCCTAAATTCATTTATCATTCTCTTAACCTTTTTTAATCCATTATTAACTGAACAATTGAACTATGTTACCCGAATACCAACAACCTCCCCTGCTACTCATCGTTGACGATGATCCCTTTATGCGTGGTATGTTGCAAAACCTTCTGAAAAAAGAAGGATATCGTATTGCCAT
>JAYQWI020001176.1:0-7023 GCA_035871815.2 Candidatus Parabeggiatoa communis | reverse complement strand
CAATAACTTTAACCTCGAATATTAAATCTAATTGAGAATAAAGTTGGAGCGATGCAATAACTTTATCCTTGAAGGAAGCAACCCCGTCCATCACGTTTATCTAAAATTCACTTTGAAACAACTTTTGCTTATCCCCATTGGGATAAATCAGCAACCAATCATCAAGCCCATCGCCATTGACATCAGAGAGAGGCTTGATTTGTAACTGGTTATGAGTAGGTGGCGTACCGCTGGTGACTAAGTAATCCACTATACCGTGATAGCTTTGTCCCCTTCGTTTGAAACTCACTAAACCGTATGGTTCTATGACGATCTCTCTATCCATTGCGTACAAGACTTCTACCCTAGCGGGTGCGGGGTATAATAATTGCCGACGGTATTGGCCATTGCTGTCAGTAAATATGAGATGGGCGGTGACTATGCCACTGAGATATGGAGACTCTGTCATGAACAGTCCCGTTTTTGGAATCGTCTCATCATCAAGTTCAACCGATATCCAATCAGGATGTGCGCTATACCACTCTTCACCAAAACCTAGAATATGCAGATTGCCGTTGGCTTGTAGGCTCGCATCTGCCAATCCCCATTCTGCCAAGCTGGCTTGTAATATCTGCGGGGCTTGCACGGCCGGGTGGCTGAGTATCGTTAAACCCGTTTCAGTTGTAAAACGCACCTGTTGTTGAGCAAGTTCTTCTATTCCCGCTGGGAGGTGAGTTCTTGTCACGGATAAAGGTTGTACAGTAAAGTGTAGGGTATCTATACTCAAGTGCAGCGCACCGCATTCATCTTGGTGAATGAGCCAGTTGTTGTCTTGAACCCCTGTTAATGTATTGATAGCCTTTAAAAGGCCTTGAGTTGATGCTAAGACATCTTGAGATAAATCTACCCGTTTGAGTTCAGTTTGCAAAGCGATACAATTCTCAGAGGCGGGTAAAGCGGGTAATAACGTGGTTAATTCTAAGTCCATGGGGATCATTTGCGGTTCGGTAAAGCGTACCCCTTCACCTAATACCACATTCTCCCCCAATTGAACCGTCTCAGTCAGGATGACTCCAGATAAGTGACTGTTATTTTTAACTTTTACGTTTTTTAACCAAGCCGGCGCACTCGCATCACCTGCAATGACACCTTGCAGATAACCACCACTTAAGCGCGTGTTAGCAGCGAATTGAACATCATAGAAGGTGCCGCCAACTTTGCTGTTGTTGATAATGTCGCCTGACAAGGTGCCTCCCTTTATTGAAGCGCCCACAAATTCAAAATCCTTCATGATGCCATGATTAGTGATATAGCCGCTGACAAGGCCACCGATTAATTCTGCCCCGACTTCTATCAAAGAATTAGAGACGAAACCGTGGTTAAAGTTACGGCCTTCAAATACTGCTCCAGCCATACTCACATTTTCTCCCACGGAGACATTGATCAAGCTTTGCCCGTTGGCACGACAGCTTGAATTGATCACACCATTGAGCGGACATCCTGTAATAGGTTGCGTCTCATTATCCAAAATGAAAAGGGTTGCACTGCCTAAATTGGCAGAGCCAGTCTCCTCTAACAAAGTGATTCTGAACTTTTCATTACCTTCAATTGTCGTGTCATCGATAATCGCTAGCGTTAAGCTTTGATCACGGCTATCCCCATCTGTCCAAGTCAAGCTTCCACTGGTTTCGACATAATCGCTACCGGCTGTCGCGCTACCCTCGCTGGTGGCATATTTCACGACTAATGTGCCTTCGCTACCCTCGACACGACTGACGGTGAGGGTGACGGTAGGGGTCGTTTCAACAACGGTGACAGTCGTGGTGGCGAATTGCGCTGTGCCTGATTGTACAATGACAAGGCTATCATTATCTCTAATGCTTACCGTGGCGCTGTCTAAACGGGTGCCACTGGCATCAAACAAGTTGATGCTGAAGCTTTCATTAGCTTCAACTGTCGTGTCATCGCTAATGGCTACCGTTAAGGTTTGATCACGGTTATCACCATCTGTCCAAGTCAAAGTTCCATTGGTTTCAATATAATCGCTACCGGCCGTCGCGTTACCCTCGCTGGTGGCATATTTCACGGCTAATTTTCCATCGTTGCCACCGACACGACTGACTGTGAGAGTGATGCTGGAGGCCGATTCATCACTCTCCACCGTTTTCGTGGTGAATTGTGGGATGCCGGGCTGTGCTTCAGTCTCAAGCGTTGTCTCAGTGACAAAGCTTGCTAGGCAGGATTTATTAGTATCCATCTGGATTTGGCTGTTACTATCACAATCACCACGCCACCCTTCAAATTGCCAACCCCTGTCAGGCGTGGCGGTGAGGCTAAGCTTGGTGCCGCTGTCGTAAGTCTCTTGACAATCCTTGCCGCAATCAATACCGCTACCCATTACCGTACCTTTCCCCCCTTTCTTAACCGTCAGAGTATAGCGGGTTAGGCTTGGCGCTAGTGTTTTAACGCGGGTTGTTTCGCTGGCACTATTGTTAGTCGTGTCAGCATCACTCGTTTTTGAACTCACCGTGGCTTGATTGCTTATATTACTTGCCGTATTGGGTGCTGTCACATTGAGAGTAATCGGATTAGCCTCGCCGACGGCTAGAGTCGCCAATTCACAAGTCACTGTACTTTTCTCTTCGCTACACGCCCAATCCGTACCACTGGCACTGTCAAATTTCACACCATTGGGTAGGATATCGACTACTTGCACAGTGCTCGCTACGTTCGGGCCGGCATTGTTTACCGTTAGGCTATAGCTGAAACGGCTACCCATCTCAACCGGATCAAGCGAATCAGTCTGAGTCACTGAGAGATCAGCCTGTTGTGTTGCCGGTGGTGGCGTGATGGGCTGGGTAAAGCTTGCTGTACAAGCCCTCTCACGGCTCATCTCAACTTGGCCGTTACTATCACAATCACCACTCCAACCGTCAAATTGCCAGCCGCTGTCAGGCGTGACGCTGAGGGTAACCTTGGTGCCACTGTCATAATTTTCCTGACAGTCGTTGCCACAATCAATACCGCTACCCGTCACCGTACCCTTACCCAGCTTTTTAACTTTCAAGCTATACCTAATCGGTGATGGTGGGGTTTTATTAACGAGGGTTGTTTCGCTGGCACTATTGTTATTCGTGTCAGCATCACTCGTTTTTGAACTCACCGTGGCTTGATTGCTTATCTCACCTGCCGTATTGGGTGCTATCACGTTGAGGGTAATCGGATTAGCCTCACTGACGGCGAGAGTCGCCAATTCACAAGTCACCGTACCACCTGTTTCGCTACAATTCCAATCCGTACCACTGGCACTATCCAATATCACACCATTAGGTAGGGTATCGACAACTTGCACAGTGTTCGCTACGTTCGGGCCGGCATTGTTTACCGTTATGCTATAGCTGAAACGGCTCCCAATCTCAATCGGATCAAGCGAATCAGTCTGAGTCAGTGAAAGATCGGCCTGTTGTGTTGCCGGTGGTGTGATAGGTTGGGTAAAGCTTGCTGTACAAACCCTCTCATGGAGCATCTCAACTTCACCGTGACTATCGCAATCACCGCTCCAACCCTCAAATTGCCAGCCGCTGTCAGGCGTGGCGCTGAGGCTGACATGGGTACCCTTGTCGTAGTCGTCTAGGCAATCGTTGCCGCAATCAATACCGCTACCCGTCACCGTACCCTTACCCAGCTTCTTAACCGTCAGGCTATAGCGGGTTGGCGGTAGTGTTTTAACGGTGCTTGTTTCGCTGGTGCTATTGTTACTCGTATCAGAATCATTTGTGGCGGCACTCACCGTGGCTTGATTGCTTATCAGGCCTGTCGTGTTGGGTGCTATCACGTTGAGAGTAATTGGATTAGCCTCGCCGACGGCGAGAGTCGCTAATTCACAAGTCACCGTACCACCAGTTTCGCTACAATCCCAATCCGTACCACTGGCACTGTCAAATGTCACACTATTGGGTAAGGTATCAACGACTTGCACAGTACTCGCGACATTCGGGCCGGCATTGTTGACGGTTAAGGTGTAGCTCAATTCGCCGCCAAGGTTTATTGGATCACTTGATGCTGTCATCATCACTGACAGATTAGCCTGACAATGGTTGGCGACACCCGGTGTTGGGGTAACTTGAATATAATGACTGCTATTGCCTTGTCCGTCTTTTTCACAACGTTGATTAGAATGCCGTTCAGCGTCACCCGCGCCACCTTCATTGATTTGGGTTTCACCTGGGTTGAGTAGGCTCAGTAAACCGGTATCCTCGGCATCATCCGTATCATAAACCAAGGCATCAAGCAACTTAGCCGTGGTTATGGCTGCCCCTTCTGGAAAATCACCCTCATTGCCCATATACAAAGCTACCGCATCAGCCCCATCAGCAAGCCAGTCATTCTTTCGCACTTTTTTATTTGCCTTGCTCACACCGCTACCGCCGATGACAAAATAACCTGCCGCATCAGTTATGAAACCATCCAAATCAAATGCGTTGTAGGCTTGATCAAGTTCACCATTGAATAACACAACGACTAAACCCTCTAATGAGGTATTGCCAGTACCGCCATCATAAAGTTCAATAAATTCAGTCGTTTCACTCCCCTTTGCCAAAGCATCGACTTCATTAATGATGATGTCAGGCATTTTAACCGTCGGATCGGTGCCCAAAAGACATTCTTCTTGATCAGAAAGCCCATCCCCATCAAAATCACCACTGCCCTCTCTATCCAGAGTGCTGAAATAGCGCCTTTCACATGTTTCATCCAACATCCCATCGCCATCCGTATCTTCTGTCATGGCATTAACTGTGATACGCGCACTTTGTGACGTGTATAAGGTGCCATCAGAGGCGGTGAAAGTCATCTCATAGTCTCCAGCTTGCCCTTTCATCGGTGTCCAGTCAAAAATCGCTAAGCCATGATGCCCATGACTTTGTACGGTAAAGTTTGCACCTGTTGGCAATGAACTGGCAGAAAGGGAAGGTATTGTGCCATTCGGATCACTGGCTTCTACTAAGAATGAAATCTGTTGAGTTTCACGGGTTGAACGATCAGGAATGAATTGTAAAACGGGGGGTTGTGGTGCTAAATTCGCTGTCTCTAGGGTAATCTGATATTCCCCAGTGCTGTTGTTGTCAAACAGATTAATAAAATAATCCCAACCATTATCTTCACGACGTGTTTTGGATAACCAAACATTATCTAAAAGTAAAACTTTGCCATCAGATCGTACTGCACGATCAATAGCTTTGGTACCCTGATGGGGATCAGGTAATTTGACATATAAAAATCCATCCGTCACAGGGGCATTCAGATGATAAGTGGCCTGTGAACCGCTTTGACTCGCCAGTTGCATCGTTGTATTGGCTGAATAATCATTGACTTCGGTATCTAAACCATGAGATTCATAAACACGCACGACACCCCCTTCATCGGCTAGAAAATCGCGATTATCATCACGCCCTGGCAAATCCACAAGCACATCTTTAATCAAAAAATGGGTATGGGTGTCTTGAATCAATGAAGTCAATTCACCGCCTAATTCATCAGCATGATAGAACTCAGCTTTAAACTCGGTAAATTCACCAGAAAGCGTCGTCGTCATTTGCCAACGCCCCACAGCAGATTGTTGCGCTTCAATATCCCCAAAGTCTACTAATAAACTCGGAGTAGCTGGTTGATTATTGACAGTGCTACCCATGATTTTGAATCCAATTAATAGCCCCAGTTTATTTTCAACAATTCGTGGCTGTGCAGAGTCAATTTTGAGATGACGTGCCACGCCATGGCCATCATTCTTAACGCGCACCCCTAAAGTAAAAGGTACGGGTGGTTCTATTTCTGGGGTAAAGGCATCGTCTGCATAAACATCACGAGGTAAAAAATAATCCAATGTGAGCAAAGGTTGCGGTTTCACAAAAATATAGTCGGGTGTCACTTCAGTCGTATGCGCTTCTCCCCCTAAAGTGTATTTTAGAGTCGCCCCCACATAATACAAAGTGCCTGAAGGTATAGTGCCACCTGAACCGGGCGCGGGAATAATCAACCAGTGAATATCGGCACTGGAAGCGGGCGCGATAGTGCCACTACCATTCACATCACTGATGCCTTCCATTGAATCAATCCGAATAAAGAATGAAGCCTTCGTATCATTTGGATCGGAAGTTGCCCGAACACGGTTACCGTCTTCATCGGCAAAGCTCACATTTATCTCAACGTTTTCTAGCTGGATATGAGAAAGTCCATTGTTAATACGCATGTGCGCGTCAAAGGCTTGACGCTCTAAGGTTAATTCTTGTTTGATCTCAATTTTGACAACGGCACAAAGTGATTCTTCTGCATAAGTTGAGATGGGGAAAAGAATGCCTAAAAAGACTATTGACAGTGTTATTTGCCAAACTGCTTGAAGAATGTGATTAGCTATTTGCTTCATCATGCTTTACCTGCTTGTTATCAGTTATCAGTTATCAGTTATCAGTTATCAGTTATCAATGTCTTGATAGCCACTCTGTTTAAGGGCAAGGTATTTAATCTTAAAAACTATAGGTTATTGATTTTAATTACAATCTGCCCACACACCCATCCGATCACTCCCCTGATCCGTTATACTAAAGATTGACAACACCTTAATTCATTCTCACACTTAAGCCCTCACCCAAATACCAAAAACGATGAGATTGGCCTAAATTAGATTGTTCTGAAATAATACGCATCGCAATATAATTAGATTGCTTATCCATAAACACTTTATTCTGTGGATCGGCAAGAGTCCATTTACCCTCCAAATAAAATTCGGCCCAATTGTGATACTCATCCGATTTTAACAGGCCATCCTCACTGGAAATATAACCGCCGATACCACGCGCCGGAATCTCATTCACTCTGGCCAGTGCCGTAAATAAATACATATACTCTGTACAATCACCACGTTTTTCAGTCAGCGCATACAATGCCCCCCGGTTTTCACGAATATAACCCGCATATTGAATATGTCCAGCCACCCAATTGAATATCTGACGACTCGTCGATAAATCTGCTTTTTTCTTTAACCTTTTA
>JAYQWI020001175.1:0-4314 GCA_035871815.2 Candidatus Parabeggiatoa communis | reverse complement strand
GCAACCACAAGGGATTGCCCCTACGGGCGGCTTGTAGGGGCAATCCCTTGTGGTTGCCCCTTGGTTGCTTCAATTTCTTCATCTGATGAAAAATAACATGATATTGAATAATAACGTATTGATTAAATTGATTATACTCCTCTCAATTGGGCTGTTTGCCAGCCTTGAAATTTACACGACATTGAACAGGATAACACAATCATACCAGCAGACTTTCATGCTCAAGAATGCCGTGCGCGATATCACTCTCAATCTGAACAACATACACCATAAAATAGAAAAGCTTGTATTCGTTCATGAAAACGATGCCGATTTAGAATCGGCTTTCAAAGCAATCAGCAAGGAGGAAAAACAAATTGAACACAGCCTTCAGATCATCAATGAACACTTTAAAGGTGCTCCAAAAGCAGATGAATTGATAAAAACGGCCAATCACAATGTGAACAAAATCTATTTCTGGATAGTGTGCCTATTTTTGGTCGTTATCATCATTGACAGATTGCTTCGGCAAACGGCATTCCCGCAAAGTGATTCCCGCTATCGTGCAATACTAGAAGAACAAACAGAACTGCTTTGCCGATTTCTACCCGACACCACCTTAACCTTTGTCAATAATGCCTATTGTCGTTACTTTGGTGTTCAAGAAGCGGATATTTTAGGCCATAAATTTTTATCACGGGTACCTGAAGCTGCGCATCAAGAGGTGCTCAAACACATACACTGTCTTCTGAAAAATCCGCAACCCACTAGCCTGACTTATGAACATCCTGTCAAGACACCTAACGGGAAAATCGCTTGGCAACGCTGGACTAATAGCGTCATTCTGGATCAGAATGGCCGGATTATCGAATTTCAATCTGTCGGTATTGACATCACAGATCGTAAAGAAATGGAAGAAGAGTTAAAACAAAGCACTGAACAATTGTCTCTGCTATTGGAACACTTACCCATTGTGCCTTACATGACTCAAGTCGAAAATCATTTAGCGATGACTTATATCAATAAACATATCAAAGCCGTCAGTGGCTATGAACCAGAAGCGTTTATGGATAATGCCGCTTTTTGGGCAGATCATATCCATCCTGATGATAAAGCGACTGTATTTGAAAACCGGAATCAACTGTTTGAAAAGGAAATATTGGAACTGGAATATCGTTGGCAAGTGGCTGATGGTTCATACAAATGGTACTTAGATAGCTTACGTCTGGTGAAGAATGCGGACGGTACACCCAATCATATTGTGGGCACTTGGCACGACATCACTGAACGCAAACAGATGGAAGAAGCACTACGGGAAAAAGAGCAAATGCTCAGTGCAATCGTAGATGGTTGTAGTGATACAATTGGTTTAGTAGATGGAAACGGTACTTGTATCACTATCAATCCAGCCGGTGCGGCAAAATTAGGGAAAACGGTTGAAGAATTGCTGGGAGAATGTGCTTACGATTTCATGCCACCTGATGTGGCTGAAAGAAGACGATCTGTTATCAATAAAGTCATTGAGACTGGGAAAGCGATACTCATTGATGATGATAAACGGGGAGAATTTTGGTTTGAAAGCCATTATTGCCCCGTTTTTAATAAAAAAGCGGTTGTCACCCGCGTGGCCGTTATTGCGCGTGATGTGACAACACGCAAACAAGCAGAAGTGGCATTGCAACGCAGTCAAGTTGCTTTAGAACAAGCTCATGCCAGATTGAAATGGTTTAAAACAACCTTGGATATGACATTAGACTGCCTCTTGATGATAGAGACTCAAAGCTTAAAGTTTTTTTATGCTAATCAAGGTGCCACCAAACTCTTAGGCTATACTCCAGAAGAACTGTTGCAAATGACGGTAACAGATATTGGTTATCTCTCCATGGCACCTGAGTGTCATAAACACTTAGACGAATTATTGGATTCACAAACGGCATTAACCTTTGAAAGCATTTTTGTGCATAAAAATACCACATTGATTCAAGTCGAAATTTTCGCACAATGTATTCAATTACCAGAAAGAAAACGACATTTTCTGATCATTGCGCGTGACATCAGTCTACGCAAAAAAGTGGAAGCGCAATTGCAACAAGCGAAAGAAACCGCAGAAGTGGCGAATCGTGCCAAGAGTACTTTTCTGGCTAATATGAGCCATGAAATCCGCACCCCCCTAAACGGTGTGCTAGGATATACTCAACTATTACAACGAGATAACACATTAACCGCTGCACAACAAAAAGCGATTGATGTCATTCATCGCAGTGGCGAATATTTGTTAACCTTGATTAACGATATTTTAGAAATCGCTAAAATCGAAGCGGATCGGATAGAACTTTATTCAAGTGATTTTGATCTGAATACCTTTATCAAAGACATTGTCGATTTATTTAAGATACGCACTCAAGAAAACGGCATTTTCTTTCATTACAAAGCCTTATCGCCCCTACCCAAGAGCATTCACGCTGATGAAAAAAGACTGCGACAAATCTTGATTAATTTACTGGGGAATGCGGTCAAATTTACCAAACAGGGCGGTGTCACCTTAAAAGTCAGTGTAATAGAACAAGTGGAAAACGAGAAGGCAAAGCGGGAAGTGGATGCAGATCAAAGGCCAAGTAGCCAAATCCCAATACCCATCTGCTTTGAAGTGGAAGATACCGGTGTTGGCATTGCTATAGAAGATATCAACAAAATATTTTTACCCTTTCAGCAAGTCGGCGATCATCATGATAAAGCGCAAGGCACCGGCTTAGGCCTCACGCTCACCAAAAAACTGATTCAACTGATGGGAGGAGAATTACAGGTTGAAAGCACATTAGGACAGGGCAGTCGCTTCGGGATGGTACTTGAATTGTCAGAAGGTAAGATAAACCAAAAGCAGCCAAACAAAGGGCCAAGCATTATTGGTTTTGAAGGGCACTCCCGCAAAATATTGATTGTTGACGACAGTTTGGAAAACTGTTTATTGCTGAGTTGTTTGTTAAAGCCTCTTGGTTTTGATATCAAAGAAGCCCATAATGGCCAAGAATGTCTAGAAATCGTGTGTGAATGGCAACCGGATTTTATTTTAATGGATTTACTGATGCCCGTCATGGACGGCTATGAAGCCACCCGCAAAATCAAGCAAGTTCCCCTACTCAAAAAGACGATTATTGTTGCCATTTCAGCCAGTGCTTTTGATTATCACAAACAGCAAAGTGAAGAAGCAGGCTGTGACGGTTTTATTGCCAAACCCATTTATGCCGAAAAACTGTTAAACTGTTTACGAAAACATCTCAATTTAACTTATGTGTATGAACAACACACTGATCAAGCAAACCGTGCTGAACGACAGACGGATGTTTCCCTCATCGGCCCTTCTGTTGAACAAGCAACGGCCTTATTTAATCTCACCTTACAAGGTGATCTTGATGGTATTGTTGAATATGTAGAACAACAGCAAGACAAACAATTAGCCCCCTTTGCTCATAAGATTCAGCAATTAGCCCAACAATTTCAAATCAAACAAATTCGTGATATTGTTAAATTTTATGTTGATAAAGGGTAATCTGGCTATAGCGTTTCCCGATTTGTCTTTCAGTACATTTAGGCTCACGCAGAGCCGCAGAGACGCAGAGGAGAGGCAAGAGGTTTCTACCGCCGGCTTGTCTAACCCTTAACTCAATCTTCTCTCATTCTCTGCGTCTCTGCGGCTCTGCGTGAGCGTTTTTTTAAGATTATGAACAACAACATGAATATAAATCCCAAGTTATTGATTAGTTTAGTTATTTTAATGGCAATCGGCCTTTTTGCGATCTTCCAAATCTATACGGCCTCAAACTTGGTGACGCAATTGCACCAACATCCTTTTATGGTGAGCAATGCTGTGCGCGATATCAATCTCAATATTCTCAAGATGCAGCACAGTATGGAAGAGGTTACATTATTTCAAAATAAGGCAGACTTCAATTCGGTTGTGAACACCATCACTCTATACGAACAAGAAGTCTACCAACAGATTGCGTTAATTAACGAACGTTTTCTGGGCGATAAACAACAGGTTGAACAGTTGAAACAGTTATTCATTGAATGGCAACCTATTCGTCAAGAAATCATTGGTTTAATGAAGGCGGGTCAACGAGAAGAAGCGGCGGCTCTGATTGAAGGGAAAGATCATGCTCACGTTGTTCGCTTAGAAAAGGCTATGCATTATTTGGTAGCCTTTGCTAATCAAAAAGCGGATGAATTTCTAAAACATGCCCATAACCAATTTCAATTTTCATATTTCTGGGTTTTGGTCGTCTTTTTAGTCGTCATCATCATGGCGAGATTGATTAAACAAGTCAAAAAGGCATT
>JAYQWI020001174.1:0-4182 GCA_035871815.2 Candidatus Parabeggiatoa communis | reverse complement strand
TGAAAGGCTCTATAAACCCAAGTCCCGTTGATGGCGTAGCCAGAAAATCATACCAATTATTGAAGTAGTGACAAAACGCCTTATAATCTTTGCCCCTCCAGAGGTTCTCTTTGGGTTCGAGAGGTGGGTCTGCAGGATAGTTTTTCACGTTGGCTATCGCTTGGTTGAATGCGGTTAGAACTTCTTTGTTGTTGAAAAGGGCTTCGAGTTCCTTAACAATTGGACACAAAACAGGGTTCTGTTCAAATAATAACGTTTCGTCTCTTGTCATGATTTTTCCTAATGATGTGTGAGTGTAAGCTATTGAATTTATTATCAACAGAATTCGTTAGAATCAGAGATTAATGATGTTGAATCAAGGAAGGGGGGAATCAAGGAATCAGAGTAATAGATTTTGATTCGGAGTTGGAATTGGGAGAGGTTTGACAGCTTATTTGAAGGTACGCCACGTTTTGGTGATTTAGGCGACAAAGCTCAAATCTATTGACGTGCTTCCCCACTGTTTCACGGTGGAGACAAAAAAGGAGAGAAATATAAAAAAATAAACAGAATCAATTACTCTGATCCTTTGATTCGGGATGTATCAATCAATTACTGGGACGAACGATTGAACATTCAGTAGGAATTGTAGGTGGGCATGTTTGCCCACCAAAAAGTCGTAAGTACCCCACCATAAGTTATTCGGTATAATAGATAGTTATTCGGTATAATAGATAGATTCTTTAAAATTGATCTTAAATATCCATTATTAAAGCAAAATTAATAATCTTATTATACTGAAAAATTTGTGGAAGGGTACTTAACTTTGTTATTGGTGGGCAAACAAAAGGACGTTTGCCCACCCTACCCGGCTACCCACCCTACGCTTGCTGACCTTAGGCAACACTACCACCACTGTTACTGCGGGTGCAAAAATTTGTAGATTTGAGTTTGCACTTGGCCTTCGTATTTGTAGTTGTTCGAGTTCAACCGCCACAGATGGATCCCTGCTAGCGTTCCATCGGTGTATTGCTTCTCGGCATTTTCAACAATTCCCTTTTCATCGGTCCATTTAATATTTTTGAGACCATTATAGCAGTTCTTCTCCGGGCATATCCCGTAGAACAGTTGCTGCGATTTAAAGCCAATATTAGTGAAGCTCTTCGGTGTTAGTTGATATCCTCCAGCGTAAGTTTGCATGTTTACGAAGTCCAACGAGGTCACAACTCCGCTGAGATATGTGGTACGGGCCGGTGATACTGTCAAGAAAAACGGCCTATCACCATTCTCTTTGCTAAGACTGTCCATCTTGGTTCGGATCTGCGGAATGATCTTCGAGATGGCATTGACAACATTGTTGCTTTCGTAGTCAATATCGTATCCGTCAACACCACCATTGACGTTCAGATACGACTTCAGAAATGCAGCCACTGAGTCAGTGTATTTGCTGATCGCTGCATCGCTGGTCAAAGATGTTAGTGCCTTCCCCCAGATGTAGTCTCCGTTGCCCCACCACTGGGATACGATGATCTTTATATTCGAATTCTTATCGCGTGCCAGCTTAATGATCTTCTTGAACTGGTTGGCGAGATCTTCTGTGTAGAAACCGAAGGTGCCATCGGATTGAACCCCTGCAGGCCCGACGTACAAAACGTCCACTTGATTGAACTTAATGGACTCCCATATTTCCTCCTCTTCAGGCATATACATCCAAGCTGCCGAGATGGGAAGCTTAATCTTTGATGTACCAGTCTTTGGGGTCGAGGAGCAGTACCATGAGTAGGGATCATTTTGGTTTGTAAATTTTGCTGTATAGCCTGAGCCATACTGGGAGTTACAAGCTTCTTGAACGCCTACACCCCCAATACTCGTGCTATTAACACATGCCCAACCGTATACACTAAGATCTTTAATGACAGCCAGAGATGTACCACCATACTGAGCTTTACATTGTTCCCCAAAATAAGCTACATCAACTACATTACTTGTTTGGGAACAGTACCATGAGTAGGGATCATTTTGGTTTGTAAATTTTGCTGTATAGCCTGAACCATACTGGGAGTTACAAGCTTCTTGAACGCCTACACCCCCAGAAATACCCGTGCTATTAACACATGCCCAACCGTATACACTACGATCTTTAATGACGGCTAGAGAGGTACCACCATACTGAGCTTGACATTGTTTCTCTAAATCAACTGAAGTATTACTTGTTTGGGCAAATGATGAAGCTTGATATAAGAAAGCTGTCAGCACCGCCAAAAGAGCCAGAATAACTAATTTGAAGCGCTTCACGTTAAAATATCCTTTTGGTTTCTACTTTGTAAAATAATATAGTTTTTCAGATAAATAATTTCACAGGCCAAACCTGCCAGGTTTTTGGAAATGATTTTTCTGAACATCTATATTGATTGAAAAACTTCCTTTACAGCTTTTGTGCAATCAAATCTTTGGCTATGGGGATTAGCACATCGTTATTCACAGTTCGGTTCCCCACAAATTCCACTTGAACTCAAACCAATGGTATAATCACCAAAAGCTATTACAACGAATCAAAATTAAACCAAACCAAAAATAATGGTTTGCTATACCTAACAACAAAACGAATGCCAACAACTAAAATCAATTTAAATTAAATTATTGTATTTCAAGAGATTTTTATTGACAGCTATCTACAGCAGCCAGTATAAAAGTTAGACTGTATTTTCTCTCTTGGTAAATCACGCGATGTTCAACTTGAGGGTAACCAGAAAGGATTGCCCCTACGTTATGCACCTGTTAGGTTGGCTATCCCTTGCCCAATTCATGCTAATAAATTATCTAAATGCTTTGAAAATGGCACTCAATCGATTCTGCCAACTCAAACCCATTTTCCATTTCCGATTATAAAGTGGAATGGTAAATGTTGGTTTAGTGAAAAGGTGGGTTTCGCTGTCGCTCTACCCACCCTACGCCCGCTACATTGTTTAATACAATCCCAAAGTCATCCGTGTCACTGTGTATCGGCTTTCCGGATTGGGCACAAGCTTCTTCACACCTTTTTTACGCACACATTGCGTTGCCGACTCCGCCATAGTATGTGCCTTGGGCGCAATTATAACCAGACCCTTTCTGAACCCTATTGGTTCCCTCTATCGCTGCAATCTCCCATTCGCCTAGTTGGTCACACGCAGCTTGTGCTTCGCTTGTATTTGCTAGGTTGCATACTGTAACGCCTGCCTTGAGTCCGGTCCGAACCAGCATGTCTTGTTTTCCTTGTTTGGCTCTCATTATCTCTTAACTCCGATTGTCTACTTCTTGATTAAATATAGGAAACAGACCACATTTCGCACCTCAAATACACAATATACGATTTGTCATATTGAAGCACTCATTGTGATGGGCTCCCAACCTTGTTGGTTGCACATTACTACTCTTCTTACCACTCTTCAATCACGCTTTTTTTCTCCGTTTCATGATTGAAGTGAAAAGTGCCGTGTGAACCACGCTGCCTACTTGACTGCGATTTTTAGATAAAATCTTTTGGACAAAAAAAATGGTTTGCCATACCTAAAACCACGGCAAAAAAAATGCCAACTCCTAAAAATCCATTTAATTTATTGTATTTTAAAGAGATTTTCCGTTTCAGCTATTTACAACAGTCAGTCTAAAATTGAGACTGTATTTTCTACTCTTGGTAAATCACGCGATGTTCAATTTGAGGGTAAGCAGAAAGGATTGCCCCTACGTTATACATCCGCTTGTTTGGCTTTCCCTTGCCCCATTCCAGCTAATACAATTATCTAATCTCTGAAACTGGCCATCAATATGTATCCATACTATGACCCATTTTCCAGTGGTTAGCACTTCGTTTGACTTACTTTGCAGTCAAGTGTTGTGCCAACTCGCTTTTTATGAGTTCAAGTGCTTGTATAATATAAAGATTTAAGGTTTCTGGGATGGCTTTTTGAGGGGGGTTGAACGCTATCAAATTGATAGACTGTCTCTCAAAATTGATAGGTACTTTATCAAAACGAAAGTCGTGATTTGACGGGTTTGTAATAGCCAACTCAGTGGAGATTCTTGCAAAATTATCGTAAGTTGTTGGGTAGTCCCGACTTCATTCTGCCGGTATTAAAAATCAATGACTTATATTGAGGGGCCTCGGTTTTAAGACTGACACTTGGTAAGGTTGTTGGCCATAAGGGCATTTAAATCGGGCCT
>JAYQWI020001173.1:0-3237 GCA_035871815.2 Candidatus Parabeggiatoa communis | reverse complement strand
GTCAGCTTACCTTGATTGACAAGTGGCGCACATAATACAGATTGAGGACGCTGTGAAATAATGTGAGCATCACGGGTAAATTGCCCTTCAACGCAAGCATTATTCAACACCACATTTTCTTTGGTTCTGGCAACATAGTGGTTGATGGTTTCTGCAATAGGCTGACTTTCAAGAGAAAGAGTTTGTAATACCTTGACATCATCGCTATTCATACACCCTGTAGCTTCAACAAACCAGTTATCGTTTTGAGGGAGAAGCAAAAAACCGAATGAAGCGCCAGCATTTTCAATGACAATATACATCATTTTTTCAAGCAGTCGGCTCAAAACGATTTCCCCTGACAGGGTTTGAGCGGCCTTCATGATACTGTTCAAATCTAACCATTCTGAACTGCCCGTTGTCGAAGTGGAAGCCATTCGCGTTCCTGAAATAGTCGCATCCGTTGAAATAGCACGGGCCGTTTTGGGAGCTAGAAATTGCGGATATCGAGTTTCCAAATCTTTGACTTTTGCCAAAGCTCCCCACTGCTGATAGGCATAATGGGCATCACGCAAATAAACTTGAGCAACTTTGGGATTGCCTTTTATCAAATAAAATTGGCCAGCCAATTCATAAGCTAACGCTTCTTCATTGAGATATTCATTTTCTCTGGCCCCAGCAATGGCTTTTTCATAGCACTCTATTGCGTTAAGTTGACCCAAAACCCGTGCTTTTTCTGCCTCGACTAAATCATATTTGTGCTGGAAATTCATGGGGGCATGTTCAGCCCACAATTTCATTTTTTGCTGGTTAGCCGACACTTTAGTTAAAACGGCCTCTTGTTCCGGCTTGAGCAAACTCGGATACAACGCCAACCGTGCGAGAGAATCGTAGAAATGAAATATAGCCACCGCTAACGAACCGGTAACCCCATCTAAATACTGTTCTGCTATCTCAGAACTTGCAACCGCAGGTGCATATTCGTGAAACAAATAATGCAAGATACATTTGTGCAGATGCAAAGTATGAATTCCCAGCCTATCATTCGCTTGTTGATAAATTGGTAACTGAATATTTTCATCATAAACGTTGCCGGTCAAACGACACGGATTATTGGAATGTCCCATTAAGTTTAAAACGGCTTGCCAAAACACGTTATACCAATTAAGGGCAGCTTCTTGTTTAAGCTGAGCAATAACATGACTGTACTGAGCCATTTCTTGTTCGAGGGGGAGAAGTGGCTTACCGATAAAATAAGAATAGTAAGGATAAACATAGATGGAATAGGTAGCGAATTCGATATTTCCCGTTTCCAAGCCAATTTGATAAGTTTCTAACAAGGGTTGTAATGTTTCTTTAACATGTTCTTTCCAAGGCCTTACGAACTCATTAAAGGTAAAAATTGTACTCGCTTTAAGCCTTTTTTCACCCAATCGATGCAACAACTCTAAAGCCAGTTGCCCAAATTGATAACCAGATTCAATCTCTCCAACTACGCTACAGAGAACGAGCCCGTGAAATACATAAGCAAAACTTGATTCCGGAATATTGCCATATTCAAGCGATAATTCAACTTGTTTAAGTATTAGTAAAATCATCAGACTGGGGGATACAACATAAGCGGCAGCCGTGACAGCCATCATAACGCGCACGGCTAGTATTATACTGGTGTCCGTCATCATGGGCAAATCAATGAGAGATTGGATCGATTTACCAGATAGAGAGACTTTCTGGAGAGCCAATGTGATATCGTTATGTGTCGGTTCTTCTGGGAAGCTAATACCTAGTCTGTTTAGAAACATTAGGGCGATTTTAATCGCCTTTTGTTTTTGATCTTGGGCAATACAAGCTAGGATTTGAATTTCACAGACTTTCACTTCATCCGATAGAGTTCGTGCTTGTTGTAACACTGCTTGCGCCAATTGTTCCATTTGTTTAAAGTCACCACTGAGGTAAGCTGCTTCTACTGCCTCAGTAAACAGATTGAGCGTCAAGTCGTATTCACTTTCCCAACTTTTTTCGATTAAGCATTTCCGTCCAACCGTTAAATAGTTGACGGCAGCCCCATAAGCGGTTGCCATTTTCGCTTTTTGCCCCGCGAGCAAATTGAGTTCGGCAACTTTAAGTCGCTCGGTTTGATTATTGAGTAATTCTAGGCTATGGTTAAATTGTTCCGTAATATCAAATACTTGGTCTTCTAATGCGTCGGCTGAGGTATTTTTTAACCGCAAACGACCAATTTGTAAATGAACGGCTTGTTTTTGTTCATCATCAATCAGGGCATAAGCCGCTTGTTGTACCCTATCGTGTAAAAACTTGAATTGGGATTTTTCACACACATCAAGGTGTTTGTAGTTTTCATCTAAAGGCTGAATAAGCCTTTCGGCAAGTGCCGGACGTAATACTTCTAACGTCTTGTTTTTATCTTGCTCATCAATAATAGCCAATAGGGGCAGATCAAATTGATTACCCATACAAGCCGCCAATTGCAACGCCTTTGATGTTTTTGAAGGCAATTTGCCAATTTTATTGGCCATCAATTCAACCACGTTAGCGGTGATATTTTGGGCGGTTATCTGTTCAACATCCCACTGCCATTTGAATTGTTCAAAATCAAATTGCAATAGCCACTCTTCATACAAGGTTTTCAAAAATTGATGGGTGAAAAAGGCATTGCCTTGCGTTTTCTGGTAAGTCAAGTCGGTGAGTGATTGAGTTCGCTTAGCAAAACACTTAAGGCTATCTTGCAATAAATGGTTGACATCTTCTTGCTGCAAGTTTGCCAATTCAATGGTGTTAATGATGGCATTGGCTTTTTGAAGCTCAGAAGCCGCCATCATAAATGGGTGGGTGCTATCGACTTCATTATCACGATAAGCCCCAATAATTAACAGGTGCCTAATTTCATCATCAAGCATAATGCTTTTCAGTAAACCCAAGGAAGCGGAATCCACCCATTGCAAATCGTCAATAAACAGAATGAAGGGATGCTTTTTATTGCATAACGCTTTGACAAAATTCAGAAAAAACAGTTGAAAACGATTTTGTGCTTCAGTGAGACCTACTTCTGCTATGGCAGGTTGTTTACCAATGACTAATTCCAAATCGGGAACAACATCAATAATAATTTGGCCGTTATTGCCCACTGCGTCCAAGATTTTAGTTTGCCAAACGGCCAAGGTTTCCGGGCTTTCCATCAGCAAATAACGACAAAATTCATTAAACGCTTGGCTAAGGGCGGAATAAGGAATGTTTTTC
>JAYQWI020001172.1:0-2906 GCA_035871815.2 Candidatus Parabeggiatoa communis | reverse complement strand
GATTCAAAGTTTTACAAAAAACTCACAATAAATACTGTTTTAGTCTTTCCACCCCTTCTTTTAAATGCGCTATTTCTCTTGTATAAGCCAATCGGATATAGTGATGAGTCTGGTTTTTCCCAAAATCAATGCCTGAGGTGGTTGCGACATGAATGTTATCCAATAGCTGGCCTGAAAATTTCAGACTGTCTTGAGTGTATTGAGACACATTGGCCCAAATATAAAATGCCCCTTCTGGCTTGGCATCAATTGTAAACAGTTGAGAGAGTTCATTGTACAAATAATCTCTTCTTTTTTGGTAGGTACGGGTTACTGATTCTAAATGCTTTTGATCAAAGGCTTCCAATGCACCATATTGGCTCAAGGTGGGGGCGGAAATATATAAATTTTGCATGACAATTTCTGCCTGACGCACTAAATGAGGGGGTAAGATAACCCAACCTAGTCTTAATCCTGTTAGACAAAAATATTTTGAAAAGCCATTGATTACAATGGCATTATCTGAAAATTCTAAGGCAGTATGTGCTTTTTTGCCGTAGACTAGCCCATGATAAATTTCATCAGATATAAAATGAATCTGATGATTTTCACAATAGTCGATTAACGCTTTAAGCGTTGCTTGACTATAAACATTGCCAATCGGATTGGAAGGTGAAGCAATGTGAACCGCTTTAATACCAGCTTGTGCTTTTAAGTGTTCTACAGTTAATTGGTAATCTGTTGATTTATCAATGGGTACCAAAACGGGCTGCGTATTCAAAATATAAGAAAAATTTTTATAACAGGGATAACCAGGATCGGTGAGTAGTATTTTGTCACCTGCGTTGAGTAAAATAGCGTAAGTGATTAAAAAAGCGCCTGAAGTGCCGACGGTGAGAATGATTCTCGTTGGTGAAATGTCAACTTGATATCGCTCCAGATAAAAAGCGGCTATTTTTTCTCGTAGTGCCAGTAAACCTAAGCTTTCGGTGTAGCCCATTTTTTTATCTCTAGTTGCTTTTGCTATGGCTTCTATTACTTTTGGGGAGGGCTTGATATCAGGTTCGCCCACTTCAAAATGAATCACATCAGGAATGGCTTGTGCCTTTCTCAGCACATCCATGACTAAAAAAGGGGTGATGTTGTCTAATCGGTTCATGGTGTAATGCAATACTATTAAGTTAATGTTTGTCGTAGGCGATTTCTCGTCCAAAGTTTGTCGTAGGCGATTTCTCGCCTATTTATGCTGATATTTTTGCGGTTAATGGCATTGATGCCCATTATGACATAATGGGCGAAGGCGCTTTCGTGCCTACTACGAAGTATTTTATTTCTTATTTTGAATTGCAATTTGCAATTAAACCGCAAAAATGAGGTTCTAAATAATCATTGTTTAAATCAATTCTGATTTTTGATTTTATCATTATATTAAATTATCTCGTTTTAAAATGAAGTTTGAGTTGTTCAAAAAAACACTGATGAGACCAGCATTTTTCGTTTTAGGAATATAAATTGCTCTGTAGGCTACATTTAAACGATTTTTTCACTAATTATTTCCGTTTTGAAGACTATTCAAACATCTGGAATTTATACTCGTTAGTTTTTCAACACCACAACGACAAGGATTGCTTATTAATAAAGGATTTTTTTAGGGAAATTTTTTTGTGATGAAAAATGAGCCATGAATCGATATCCAACGAACATGAAATAATCGGGCGCATTCCCAAAAAAAAGGTCATTATCAATCTCAATCAATCGGGCCTTCGCAAAATAAATTTGGAACGAAAAGGGCCTTCGCAAAATAAATTTGGAACGAAAAGGCCAATAATGACCCTTTAGGGAATGCCCCCGAAATCATCTTTCTCGTTATATCAAAAAGTTTCAAAAATTTTTTCCTTAAAATCCTGATACTCAATAAGCAATCTATTATAATTTAAAATCCTTTATTATAACCAATCCTTGTCGTTATATCGTATCAAGGTAGGCATAGGTGATTAAAATGTTCTCAAAAACCAGACGAAGTTTGTTTATCTTGTTTCTGGTAAACACTTCATTCCTCTTAGTCACACCAGTTGTGCTGGCAAGCACGAGTCATTCTGTTTGCCAGACACCCTCTCTTACTATACCCAATAACGACAGTACGGGTGTCAGCGATACTTTAACCATCAGTGACAGCGGCAAGATCACGGATATCAACCTGATCATTGATGCCAATCACCAGCATTTGGGTGAACTGATTTTTCGCCTTGAGCATGAAGATATTACGGTTACTCTGCTTGAAAAACCGGGTATGTCCGATACAGTGCCTAAGGGTTGTTATGGTAAGAATCTCGATAATTTGACTGTTGATGACGAAGGCACTCATAGCATCCAAAATGAATGTCATTCTTATGATCCGGGTTACGAAAAAACATTTTCGTACTATCCCAAGGATTCACTGACTGCTTTTGATAATCAAAACATTGCGGGTGATTGGACGCTAACCGTCAGTGATAATTATGACTTCAATTCTAAAGAGGGCAGCTTAAATAAGTGGTGTATCAAATATGAGCGCGTTTCTAAAGCCGGCTTCAGTTCTACTCCTGATCCAGGTACGACACTCGTATTTAACAAACAAGCGATAGTTGATGAAGGGGAGGTTGCTCATTACAGCTTTGATATCAGCGAAAGCGCCAATATTGAAGATTTGCTCATCTATTCTGCCGATATCAGTGGAATACATGGTGGTGATTTTAAGTTGATTGTTCCTGAGCCCAGTGTTTTTCCTTTGACCATTCAACTGGGTAGCACTCAAACCTTCACAATAGCCTGTAAACCTAGCGAGGGTGGCGAACGCACAGCGACATTCACATTAAAAACGAATGTGACAGCGTTCCCGACGATCACCTATCCTCTCTCTTGTACGGGTTTAGCCGCGAGTTATAGCA
>JAYQWI020001171.1:0-5104 GCA_035871815.2 Candidatus Parabeggiatoa communis | reverse complement strand
TGCGTGAACCGAAGGGAAGCTACGCTAAATGTGAAACGCTGATTAAATCAATCATTTCCACATTGATCTTCCCACTACATCAATCTGAATAAAAGGTAACAAATATCGTGAGTCTTATGATAAAAAACAAACTATCAATCTTGGGCCCTGGCATTTTGGTTGCCGCAACAGGTGTTGGCGCTGGTGACTTAGCCACCGCCGCTTTTACTGGCAGCAAAGTCGGTTTAACCGTTTTGTGGGCTATCGTGCTGGGTGCCTTTTTCAAATTTGTACTCAATGAAGGCTTAACACGCTGGCAATTAGCAACTGGGAGTACAGTTCTCGAAGGCGCAATGTCTCATTTAGGCAGAACCGCGCAATCTATTTTCTTAATTTATTTTCTGGCTTGGAGCTTTATGGTAGCGGCCGCATTAATGAGTGCTTGCGGTGCAGCAGCTCAAGCCATCTTTCCCCTGACAACTGATCCCGTCACCGGCAAAATCATTTATGGTATTCTCCACAGTCTCCTAGGATTACTACTGGTTTACTGGGGCGGTTATCGTTTATTTGAAAAACTGATGGCATTTTGCATAGGTATAATGTTCCTCACAGTTATCACAACCGCCATCCTTTTAAAACCAGAATGGCACCAAGTCGTCAATGGGCTAACGTTGCCAACCCTCCCTCAATCTCAAGAAGAACTAGCTTGGACAATTGCATTAATGGGTGGAATTGGCGGCACGGTGACGATTTTGAGTTATGGCTATTGGATCAGAGAAAAAGGGCGATTAACGCCTAAAGATTTGTCAGCTTGTCGTCTGGATTTAGCAACCGGATATATTATGACGGCCCTATTTGGCATCGCAATGGTTATCATTGGGCATAGTATCCAAGTTGACGGCAGTGGAGCAGGCTTGATTATTAAATTAGCGGATAGGTTACTTATTGATATTGGGCCAATTGGAAAATGGTTATTTCTCATTGGCGCTTGGGGTGCCATTTTCAGTAGCCTATTAGGCGTTTGGCAAAGCGTACCTTATCTTTTTGCCGATTTATGGCGTTTGATTCAGATCAAGGGTAGTGATCATAACTTAGTTAAACCAAGCCTTGAGCAAGACTCAAAATATTATCGCGGATATTTGTATGCTCTTTCCCTGATTCCCATGATTGGATTATGGATTGGATTTGCGAAAATGCAAAAGTGGTATGCCATTATTGGCGCACTTTTTATACCCATGTTAGCTTTAACGCTTTTGCTCCTAAATGGACGCACTCAATGGATTGGCGTTCAACACCGTAACCGTCTTTCGACAACGCTCATTTTAATCTTCATTTTGCTCTTTTTTATCATGGCCGGTGGTTTAAGCATTTGGAAAATATTGAAATTTTAAAAATGACAAGCACAAGATTGTAGGGGCAATCCGTAGGGTTGCCCCCTGATATATGCTTTTTTCTGACGCCAACTCAATGTAGAACCCATTATAAATTATCCGCGCCAAGCCCGGCCCGGAGAAACGTATTTATTGACGGTTGACTTGCGCTTTTCTGCCGAAGACTGGCCTTATGAAGAAGAAGAGTACCCCGTTCATTGTATGCTGGATATGGGAGAGTTGTTTAGCCAAGAGCCTATTGTGATGGGGCCGTGATTTTGTAAAAAATGATAATGCTTTTATGGTGATTTAAATGGCATTATACTTTATAGTATTTTATACTATTTTATAGATTCTATTCGAGCATGTTGAAAAATAGCTTTTATAACAGCATAATAATTTCCTGATGAATAATATTGTCGAGCATTGCAATGCCTTACCTATTGATTTCCAATTAGAAAATTACAAAATCCAAAGTATTTTAGGTGAAGGCAGTTTTGGTATCACTTATCTTGCTAAAGAGACTCAAAACAACACTTTAGTCGCCATTAAGGAATACTTACCTAATGAATTAGCGATACGTGACAATAATAACTATATTGTACAGCCTAAATCTCAAACAGAAGCAGATGATTTTGTTTGGGGATTAAAGCGATTTGTAGAAGAGGCACAAATATTAGCTCAGTTTAAACACATTAATATTATACGTGTATTGCGTTTTTTTCAAGCGTTCAATACGGCCTATCTCGTCATGGAATATGAATTTGGGCGTAATCTTGCCCGTTTTCTTAATGAGGGTAAAACCATGACAGAAGACGAATTGATAAGCTTTGTGGCCGCATTGTTAGAGGGTTTGGAAACCATACACCAGGCAGGGTGTTTACATCAAGACATAAAACCGGCTAATATTTACATACGGGATGAGGATAACAATCCGGTATTAATCGACTTTGGCGCAGCGCGTTATGAGTTAGGCTGCCGTAGTCGTCGTATGACTACGATGATATCAATAGGCTATACCCCTTATGAACAATGCGATGGGAGCCAGCAAGGTGCTTGGACAGATATTTATTCATTAGGCGCTGTCTTGTATCGGCTTATCAGTGGTCAAGTCCCACCCGAAGCAACTGAGCGAGTTGCGGCCCTTATTATGCATAATCAATCAGATGCCTTAAAACCAGCTGTTAAAGTGGGTGAGGGGCGCTATTCTCACCCGTTTTTGGAAGCGATTGATTGGGCACTTAAACTCAATGAACAGGAGAGGCCGCAAACTGTTAAGGCTTTGCGCGACAAACTCTTGTTCAAGCCATCATTAAAATTAGAGGAACTATCTATGCCATCTGTTGGAACTGATGAAACTAAATCGCCCCCTGTTGCCGCTCATTCGAGTTGGCTACGGCCTTTTGCAACAGGTGTTGGTGTAACGCTATTATTAGCTATCTTGGTTGGTGGTAGCTTTTTGTTTTACCAAGAGCGTGAAGCACGTCTTCAAGCTGAGGCTGCCGTAGAAAACGCGCGGCATGAACGTGATAATGCCCCTGTGTTAGCCGGTTTTGATAATACTGGAATGTCTCCACAAGTGGCTCAAGAACAGGGGGCTATTCCAGCAAAACCTCAACCTGATGAGCTTAAGGGGGAAAATACCAAGCTTGAATCTGAACCCATGCTTAAAAACGTCGCGCCAAAGCCTAGTCCAACAGCCGATCAACAAGGCCAACTTGAGCATCAAGCGCGTCAAAAAGCACAAGCCGCCGCCGCGGCTGCAAAGGCACAGCTTCCCTCAGGGAGGCTCAGAATTATGAGCGCAGCCGGAGTACGTTTACGTCAACAACCACGACATCGCGCTCCAAAAGGGGTCATATTACAGATTGGGACAATTGTTTCAGAATTAGAAATGACACTTCAAGAAGAAGAACAGTGGTATCGAGTACAGAGTCCTGAAAACGACGAGCAGGGTTGGGTTTACGGCGGATACACTTTGCCTTTAGAGCCTGATAAACGTGGAGAAGCTTACATTCAGGTGGCTGAGAATAAATTGAAGAGTCGTCAAGCCAGTTTTGGAGATTTAGTCGATTTATGTCATTTTATCAATCGTGCCCATTCGGAAGTGGAACTTGAGAGTGCTGTGGAACTGAAGTGGTTATATTTACTGGCGTTACAACAATCGTTAGACAAGATTCAGCCACATCAACAAGATGATCCACGTTATGTGAAGTGGATTAGTCAATCAGAGGCGGATATTGTGTACAAAGAATCGAAAGGGGGTTGGGTTGTCAAAAAAGAGCGATTTCAGCAATTACATGATCAATATCGTTTTCTTCCCATTGCAAAGCGCATTTTGCGCGAGGCCCCTTAAGGCCTTTTCATTTAGTTAGTTATTTATTGAGGCGTTATGTAATGTGGATAATGAAAATTATAGAAGCCTTCTGATGATCGTCAAACCCGTTAGGGTTTTGCTCTTTCAGTGCAAGGCTTTAGCCTTGCACTTTTATCTAACCCCTGTTTAAAAAAAACGTCAAGTGGCAAAACCATTTATCAATCGACACAAAAACTACGCTGGCGAAGCTATTCAAGGATGATCGTAGTCATCAAGAAGATCATTTTGGTTTTGATAATAGTAGGGCAGATGATTTTTTGATGGTCATAGCAGATGGAATGGGGGGGCATCAAGGTGGTGCTGTAGCCAGCCGTTGTGCGGTTAACACTTTTATAGAGCGTTATCGCACACTATCGGGTAGTGCTTTAAAGCGATTATGGCAAGCCTTACAAAAAACCAATGACCAGTTAGCCTTAGAAGCACAAGCACAAGCCAACCAGGGCATGGGCTGCACACTGGTTGGGGTAGCTTTAAATGGGGAAGGATTGGAATGGATTAGTGTAGGCGATTCCCCTTTGTGGCTTTATCATGCTGAGCAATTGCATCGCTTAAATGCAGATCATTCGATGATGCCGATTTTACAAAAACAAGTACAACGTGGTGTTCTCACCCCCAATGAAGCTTTGGAACATCCAAACCGTCATTTGTTACGTTCAGCACTTATGGGAAGCAAAATTGATTTGATTGATCAATCCCTTATGCCTTTAAAATTATTTCCTGGAGATCGTATTCTATTAGCAAGTGATGGCATACTCACGCTTTCGGAACAGGAAATCAGCCAGATTTTAAGTCAGTCCTTACCGGCTCATAAATTAGTAAATAAATTGTTGGGTGCGCTAAAGAAGAAAGGCAAACTGGGTCAAGACAATGCCACAGTTTTAGTGGTTAATATACCTGATAAAAAGGACTGCCTAAAAAAAACGACAACAGGTAAGCGTGATTTTGCGAACGTATTACTGCGACTTGTTAGAGTCGTGTCAAAATAAAATCCCCTTAATCTAGGGTGTTGACTGAGAGCTTTTTCTGATTTTTATTTTTCAGCCTTGTTATTGTATGCAAAAGTTTTTGCGCGCAAAAACGTTTGCCTGAAAATGTGAATTCGATGTTCAAGTTTTTAGAGCTAAAAATTTTACTTGAAGGTGGCAGCGACAAATCGTGCCGTATGACTATTTTATGTTCAAGTTTTTGCACGCAAAAACTTGAACGATATAGATTTTCAGATGATTACGGCAGTCGTTTAGCCTTATTGAGTGAAAATATTTTTTTGAAGAGGGCTTTGAAAATCGTGCCATGCAGCAGGCAATTTAAGTTGCCAAAAAAATACCAGAAACCTATAAAAATATGAACGAATGAACTATTTTTTGAACAAAGCTATCAA
>JAYQWI020001170.1:0-7661 GCA_035871815.2 Candidatus Parabeggiatoa communis | reverse complement strand
TGGAACCTCGGTTATCATTATAAAAAAAAATTATTGGTATCAACTCAAATTGAGTGAGCTAACTTTTAATTTTTTAATTATTTTGACACCATTTTTTGTCCCCCCAAAATCCGTTACAATCAGCAATGGTCTTTGCGCTGTTATTGAAAGGGTTGGGGCTTTCCGGTATTAAAAAAGGCTATCTGTTCTTTGAGTCTGTGAAGTTGTTCTTTTAGGGTGGCACTGGTGTTGGCCGCTTCATCGACTAAAACGGCATTTTGTTGTGTCATGTTATCAAGTTGGGTGATGACTTGATTGATTTGCTGGATGCCGCTACTTTGTTCTTGACTCGCACTGGCTATTTCGCTAATCAATTGGCTGACTTTTTTGACGGCAGTGACAATGTCTTGTAGCGTTGCGCCTGATTGATTGACTAAATGTGTTCCTTCTTCTACTTTATTTACACTCTCTTGTATTAATCCTTTGATTTCTTTAGCAGCAGTTGCACTACGTTGGGCGAGATGACGGACTTCTTGAGCGACTACGGCAAAACCACGTCCTTCTTCTCCGGCACGGGCCGCTTCTACTGCGGCATTTAGGGCCAGTAAGTTGGTTTGGAATGCGATTTCGTTAATGACACTGATGATATCCGCTACTTTTTGGCTGCTCTTGTTGATGTCACGCATGGCCGTTATGGCTGCGCCTACCACTTTTCCGCCTTGCTCTGCCTGTTCGCAGGTATCGGTTGCGAGTTGGTTCGCTATTAGGGCATTCTCGGCATTTTGTTGCACTGTACTCGTCATTTCTTCCATACTGCTTGCCGTTTCTTCTAAGTTCGTCGCTTGTTGTTCTGTGCGTTGGCTTAAGTGCTTATTGCTTTGCGAAATATTGGCAGAAACTTGATTCACAATATCGAAGGTTTGTTTCACGGTGTTGAGCATCTGAGTGAGTGTGCTGACGGTGGTATTGACATCATTCTTCAGGTGTTCTAAGGCTCCTGCATAGTGATGAGTCATGCTTTGGGTTAAATCACCGTTTGCCATAGCGGCAAAGAGTTGTTTCAGTTCGCCAATGATTTGTTGGTTGGAGGCTAAAATTTGATTCAGTAATTGGCTTAAGCTGGCAAAAAATCCGGTTTTATCTTCGATATGA
Organism: Candidatus Parabeggiatoa communis; assembly: GCA_035871815.2. Classification (GTDB taxonomy): domain Bacteria; phylum Pseudomonadota; class Gammaproteobacteria; order Beggiatoales; family Beggiatoaceae; genus Parabeggiatoa; species Parabeggiatoa communis. The sequence goes on along the minus strand of JAYQWI020001170.1, from coordinate 6,530 downwards.
ATGGGTTGCGTAAAATCACCTTGAGAGGCGGCTTGTGCGGTGATTTGAATTTCGGTCATGATTTGTGTCAGTTTGTTGATTGTGGCATTCACTTCCTGTTTCAGTTGTTCTAGGGAACCAGTGTAGTCTTTGGTGATCGTTTGGCTTAAATCGCCCTGCGCGATGGCGCTAAAGACTTGCCGAAGTTCTTCAATCATTTGTTGGATGTTATCCAAGGTTTGATTCAAGCCTTCACTGAAGGTTTTAAAAAAGCCGCTTTTATGGGTGAGATCAATGCGTTGACTCAAATCGCCGCTTGACGCGGCACTGACGACGGCATTGACTTCTTGTTTGGTGGCGATTTCCGCTGTGCGATCATGGCATTCAGCTACGACACCTTTATATTGCCCGTCAGCATTGATCACGGGTGTGATGTTCACATCTAGCTTTAATTCACCTAAAGTGACTTGAGTGCAAGAAGGGGTGGTGATTTCTGCTGAAAAGGCGTGTCGCTGTTCGGATAGGTTAAGTAGCCTATCAATTGACAGGGCTAATAAATGTTCTGCTTGGAAATCAGGCACTTTCACGCGTATTGCGGTTTCGGCAGATTGAAAGAGCTGTTGTGCAGATTGGTTAGCGTAAATAATGTTTGAGTGACTATCGGCAATCAAAACGCTGGTGTTGACATTGTCAAGTGCTTGATTGATACGCAAGGCTTCATCTTTGGCTTCGTTCGCTAATTTAAATTGATTTTTGTGTGTGTTGATTTGTGCATCGTGAACACTGTTGATTTGCTTTTCTATCCGGCCAATGAAGAGGTAAAAAAATCCCAATAACCCGCTACCGATGACAATGGACAGGATTATCAAGATAATGGATAAGGTTTGTAGTGCCGTTTTTTGTTCAGAAACGTCATTTAAAACAATAATCTGTCCGACTTCACGCTGACCGGCATCGAATAGGGGTATGAATCCGCCACGATAAGGTTTATCATTAAAAAAGACGTTAAAGCGGGTTGTCAAGCGTTCCACTTTGGGATGGACTAAAAAGACATTTAAGGTGTCTTTGAGGATTTGAGGCACTGTTGACATGGTTTTGTCAATCATTATGACGTGGGGGAATTGTGTCCATCTGCCAGTACGGCCCATCATTTTTAAGCCTTCTTCCCAATCGCTACGTTCGATAAAGGATTTGTTAATGGAAAAAAACAATTCGACACCTAAGATGTGATGGAGTGCAAGGGTGATATGTTCAATTTCTTTACCCAGTTCAATATAACCGATGAGTTCACCGTTTATTCGCCAAGGATAGACTAAACGCAGGGTGAATGTGCCAAATTTACCCAGTTCAATGCCATAAACGGGGGCATTTTCGCGCCTCGCGCCTCTTAAGGTAAATCGAGGTATAGTATCCCCATGGCGTGGTGGATTATGGACGCGCAAAAAACAAACTTGATCGAGTTCAATAAAATAAAAGTGGGTGACTTGGTGTTTGGTACGGATTGCATTAAAAAAGGGCAGGGCATGATGTAATAAGGCCTTTCTATCTTTGGAGCGATAAGCTTTCTGTAGCGTGTTATCCATTTGTAGGAGGTTAATCTGGCTTTCCAATACTTTTGCGTCTTCATCAAGTTTCATTTTGAACAATTGTTCAACTTCGATCAAATTTTGAGTCAGCTCTTCGTTGAGATGAACACGTTGGAGCCAGTAAATGCTGGCAATGGCAATGCTCAGTAAGAGCAGTAATGTCAAACCAAGGGGAATTAAAATGCGTTTTGTCATATCTTTTTTGTGAGTTTTCATGGCGATTTAGAGAATCTTATACTTGATGATCACGTTTTCTGATTCTGCTATTATAACTACAAGGATTGTTTATAATAAAGGATAAGTACCAGGTAAGCGATGAGCTTCACAGTCTCAACCTCATTCATTTCTTGATGAAAGTCAATGACATGAAGCTTGGCACAATATAATCCTTTATTATAAACAATCCTTGTAGTTATCTATTTTAAAATTGGGCAACCACAAGGGGGCAACCACAAGGGATTGCCCCTACGAGATTCATTATGAAAATACGATATCCTAAATCCATGATGATTTTATCATTGTTACTCATTCTGTTTATTTTATTGAATGGGATGGCTTATTTACACGCTTTCGCGATGCTTAATTTTGTCTCGCAAGAAAAACGTACCCCTTCTATTGAATCTTTATCGTTTTGGCAAAAAGTGGAAATTTTGCTCACAGGGCTTAATATTCCAAAACCGGTTAATTTTGCAACACCGGATGATATTGGCTTATCTTATGAAACGCATCGTTTTAAAGTCAATAGCGAGGTTGAATTAGAAGCTTGGTATATTCCCCATGCCCAGTCAAAAGGGATTATTTTAATGTTTCATGGGTATGTTGCGACTAAGTCGGTTTTATTACATACCGCTAGGATTTTCTACGACATGGGTTATGAGATTTTTTGGGTTGATTTTCGAGGCAGTGGTGGTTCTAATCAAATGACAACCAGTATTGGTTATTATGAAGGAGATGATGTTTCCAAAACGCTTGAGTATGTCCAAACCCGTTTAGCGCGTATGCCTATTATTTTGTATGGACAATCTATGGGGGGTGTCGCGATTCTCCGCGGTATCTACGCTAACGGTACTCAGCCAGATGCGATTATTATTGAAAGTGTTTTTGGTAATTTGCTCGAAACGATTAAAAATCGCTTTAAGTTGATGGGCTTACCGGCTTGGCCAGCTGCCCATATTCTCGTATTTTGGGGGAGTGTACAACGTGGTTTTTCTGGATTTAAGCATAATCCAATTGAGTATGCGAAACGAGTTGATTGCCCCGTTATGATGCTGCATGGTACAGATGATAAAAGAGCAACATTGGCTGAAGCTGAGGTTCTTTTTAACAATTTGAGAGGCCAAAAACACTTTGAGCGTTTTGAAGGGCTTGGGCATGAACCTTATTTCAGAAATCATTCTGAACAGTGGAAACGGAGTGTTTCTGAATTTTTGAAGGGCTTGGATGGAAATTATTCTGAAAATGGGTTGCCCAGAAATGATTAATTTTTATGAGCCTTTTCATAAAAAGGAATGGTTTCAGTTCTGATTCATGATTCAGTCAATAAATATCGTCACTGGCACTCTGAAAAACTTAGAAAAGTCTTTAACCTGAACAATCGTCATGGCCCGTTTTTCATTGATGAGATCATCAATTATATTGGGTGGCACAATCTCAAACAAGTCTTTTTGGCGGGTAGGGTGAAGTTGCATCATGTTCGCCAAAACCTCGCTAGACTTCATCCTTGGCAGATCAAGTTGCTCATTTTCAAAGGCTTCTATGCGATCTGAGATGGCATGGGCGAAAAGCATGACAATGTCTTCTTCAGATGTCGCCATATCCATGAGTTCATCCATCACTTTTGCGCGTTCTAAGACTTCCTCTTCAGTCTCAATAGGAGACTGGGTATAGCGGATGAGTTCATCAAAATCTTGTGCAAAATCTGCTAAAATGAATGAAATCTGTTTGAACAGTTCTTTTAAATGAGTGATTTCAATTCGATTAGGATTTTGATTGGGCCTATAGGATTTTTCCAACATTACGATTTTACCTTTGTTTTCCACCATTTATCGTACTGTGCATGAGAGTAAACCTCACGTATAAATATTTTGTTGGTAACGGCTTGAATTCGAGTCACAATTCGACAATGATTTTTGTGTATATCAAATAGGTCTATATCAAAATCGCCTTTGAACGCGGCATCGATCACTTATATACTGTCCACCGTAATAATTTGAGTATTGGGTTAGTCACCACCACCTGACTTTCGCTTTCAGACAACTTATGCCCGCTGTTGGCTGTTAAATTAAAAAAAAGCGCATTTATGACAATTATAAGTATAACTTTTTTCTGAACTGAAGCTGTGCTAAATTCCCAATTCCCTTGTTATTTATTTGGAAGCCCAATTTCTTTGAGCAAGGATTTCACAGCCCAGGCTGAAGCCCCTGGCAAAATATCCTGACTAATTTGAAGATCAACCTGATCGACTATCCAAACATGATCATACAAAGGACTATAGATTGTGTCACGAGGTGCCCAAGCAATTAAGCGAAGATCATCAAAATCAGCAGAAACATCAGAAACATTACCCGTTTTAGGGGGAGCTAAACGTAAAAAGGGTTTAACAGCAATGGCTTGTGCCGGCACTGTCAGGTGGACTTCAAAAGGTGTCCAAGTTTGAGCGGCTGGAACCATTAATTCTTCAATTTGGTGGGTTATAGAAGTCTTGAAGCGAGTGTCATACCAGTATACACTCAAAACGACTTTAGCATTTTCACTGGTACGCAACCAACCCGTCACTGATATCTCTTTCGTAGAAGGGGGCATTTGTACTCTGTCCACCAAAGTCAGCATAATATTATTCTTGTCTTTGGTATTGCGCCGCAATTGAATGCCGCGTTCTCCAGTGTGTGCATATTCGGGGCAGATAAACATTTCTACCCCCTTCAAGCGCCATAAAGCTAAATTGCGTCCTTCTTCAGATGCCGACATTTCATCCCTGGCTAAGCGCCATAACGCGCCCCCTTCCGAAGTTTCATCGACGGTATTGCGTTCCAACGTTCCCGTCCAGAGTAGATCGCGGCCTAAACGCGCAAAGCCTGTTATTCCAGAAACCCACTGCGAGCGAGGCAGAGCTAAAATATTACCCGGGAAAACACCGCCATCTAGGGAGACAGTTGTCGTTTGCCGAGTCGCTTCATGATTGAAATCCGTTTCCATTGCACCATTTTCAACCACAAAAGGCCCAATCTCTCTACCGGCAGCTTCACGGGCAATATAATCTGCAAATCGGCCACTCACCGCCTTAGGCAGATAACTTTCAATCATCAGCGGTTCTGTATAGGCTCGTATCACTTTACCTTTACGAAGGTGTACAGTCAGCAAGTAGGTTTGAAAAGTCATCCAGTAGTTTTGGTCAAAAGCAAAATTACCGAGTGTCCAAGCTACAAAAGATTGACCATCCCAGTCAAAACCACCGACAACGTGTGGGCCATGATTAATCACCAGTGTTGCCCCGGCTTCACGCGCAATAGCGGCTAAGTGCTTGATCTTATCATTCGGATGACGGCGGTAATATTTTCTGCCGCTATGAGTCATCATAATGACATTATCATATTGTGCTTTGGCCTTCGCGACGGCTTGGCGAATATCGCTTTCTTGACAAGAGGCAGCACCGCCCTTGTTATCAGAAACAAACACACTTATCTCACCCATGTATCCAGTGGCACTACAACCAATAAAGGCAAAGGTTTGTCCAGCGACAGTGATGACTGCCGGTTGCCAAGCTTCTGCTTCTGTCATACCCGCTCCAACCGGCAATAAACCAGCCTTCTTCAAAGCAACAGTGGTGTTCATAACGCCGGTTTCCAACATATCATAAATATGATTATTACCCAAATCCACTAAATCTACGCCAGCCTGTTTGAGAGCGCGAGCAGCACTGACATGTGTGGCAAAGGCAATAAATTTATCGGGATGAAAGGTTGTTGGCCTTGGCTGGTTATGATCATAATAAGGATTTTTAGCTAACGGCGCTTCTAAATTTAATACGGTAATGTGGGCATTTTCCAGTAACGGACGTACCCACTTCAACAGCGCCAAATGTTCTTCCGTCCCAGCATCGATCGGCAGCAAACCATCCTCTGTATTGCCATCTTGATTAGGATCATAATAACGCCGTCCAAACATGGTATCGCCACCAAAATGAATCGCGACGGTTTGACCATCGTCGGGCGTTAAGCGAAATAACACCGGTTCGCCGGCTTGAGCGGCACGAGTGCGAGATAAATAGTCTGGATGTTTGACCCTCACCCATTGGACGGGAGCAGAGGAAGCGGGGATTTCAAACCAACCTGTCGCATTACTGGTCGCTTTACTTACAGAAGTGCTGACTTCGGCACCTTGGATCGGCAAGCCAGTCAAACTAATGACTCGCCCAGTGATGACGGTGGCTTGTCTTGTGCTTCCCTGAAAAGGGCCGCCAGAAGCGTTAACACGAAGATTAGGCACCAGATCACCCGCATAAGTGATGGGCAAGATGGCGTTAAAAATAACGAACAAAAACAATAATTTACAAATATACATGACTGTGTTCTCCATTTTATAACGGTATGTCATTTTGAAGGAAGCGATAAATCAGTTGGTTATAGCGGTTCCCGATTGCATAAGGTACAATTTTAGAGGCAGTGATGGAAGCCATTTTTGGCATCGTCAGGGGTAATCGTTTTTAAAGCATTTGCTATAGCTTGGTAAAGTTCCTCTGTACTTGAAATAACGGTTTTTTTGATAAAACTTTTGACCTTAGACCAAATGTGGTCAATTGGATTTAATTCAGGCGAATATGGCTTCAGAAATATGACCCAGGCCCTGGTCTCTTCAATCATAGCAATAGACTCTTCATCGTAATGGCTTTTAGCATTATCAAAGATAACAACATTAGAAGGGGTTAATACAGGCACCAGGAATTCTTTGACAGGCAAATAAAAAAGC
>JAYQWI020001169.1:0-9490 GCA_035871815.2 Candidatus Parabeggiatoa communis | reverse complement strand
TAAGCGGTTGCTTTTTATCATGCAATATTGTAATGTCAATTTTACTCTCACTGGCTTTTCCTTTTTTGTGTTTTTCGACTTCAAAGGCAAACCATTCTTTGATTTCTTCAATTAATTTATTATAATCATGCCATTCTTCTTCATCAAATAAATCGTCTAGTTTGGTTGAACCAGCATAAATATCATTTTCAATACTGTATCCCGTCGTCCAAATGACATCAGCATAGTCATCTGGAATCCCTAAAAACACATACAAATCTTTATCTGCTAAAAAGACTGTTTTGACGTGAGAAAATTCATTTTTTCGTTCATATAGAGAAAGTAAATTTTCTCTCCCATTACAAAGTATAGGGCTCGCTTTGAGTGGTTTAATATGTTGCTTTAGCCACCGATAAACCATCATATCATCTGGCCCTTCAACAAGAATAGTCGGTTTTAACGAGTGACGAAGCGTATCTACCAGTTCATCGACAGTGGGTGGTTTTCTTTTACTCATCATTCGCCACCTTTGTCGTCATCCAGTATAAGTTCCTTATCTGGAAATTGAGAATAAATAAAAGGTGAATGTGTTGCAACGATCAATTGATTTTGGGTGCCCTGTTCCATTAATACATCAAATAACATTCTTTGCCAATCAACATGCAGACTGAGTTCTGGTTCATCAATAAAGATAATGCCGTTATCATAGAAAGCGTTATAGCATAAAAAACTTAACATCTGTTTCTCACCTGAAGACAGTTTTTCAGAGGACAAAGCATTTGTCGCTTCCCCTAATGACAAGTTATCAGTCAGTTTTATGCCTTGATATTGGAAAAGTTCTGCTACCCACTTTGACAGTATAGTGAACGGCTGCAAAATGTGATCTGTTTTTTGAGTCACTTCATTCACTTTATTCTGAATTTCAGACAAAGCCTCATCTCTTTTCTTGTCGGAAGAAGCTTGTACAGTACGTTCTGTTATAAACTCAGCCAATTCTTTTTGGAATTGATTGGTTTTTTCTGAAATGTCAGCATATTGTCTCGCAATATAATTAACAATATCCTCGGTTGATAGGGAAGTAATAAATTTGTGTTGAGCTACCGAAAAAACTTTCGAGAGGTTATTTAGCCCTACTTCCAATTCATGATAAACACGTTCACGTTGCATCGTAAAAAAGGCTTCTTCAAAACTATTGGTTTTTATTTTTTGCTGCGTAGTGAAAAAACCGCCTTCCATACGTCTAAATGTTGGAAAGAAAATAGAGGATTTAGAAACTTTAAGGATTTCTCTACTCAGAAATGGGTCAAATTTTCCATATTCTGTTATAGACAGATTTCTTGTCTGTTTCCCATTCCCAATATTCCATTCAACGAATAGACACTTTCCCTTTTTCTGCCTATTTTTGTCTGTCTTTGACATCCTATTTGTCTTTGACGTTCGATTATCCCTAATGCTTAAACTAAAAGTGTCAGTTTCAATTTCAATTTTTTCAAAGAGAGCATTTTCTTCAATAGTCTTAGGAATAATTCTCTCAATATTACCACTGATTAAATACCAAATAAGCTTCAATAAAGTGGTTTTTCCAGAACCATTCTTGCCCGTTAAAATGTTAATATCTTGATTAAAACTCAAATCAAAACACCACTCTTTATTTTGATTTAAACGGGTTACTTTAAACTGTTTAATAATCATGTTAATCCTTGATATTAGTATTGTTTAGTATCAATTGTCTGAAGCCTTTTTTTAAAACGAGGTGAACTTAAATTTTTATCGTTCCTACCGCACCCGCATAAGAATACGCATTCCCAATGACGTTAATCGGGAACGAAAACAATAACAATAAATCACATTATATATGCACGGTATTTATCATCATAAGGATGCCAAAATATACTCTGTCGTTAAATATAAAGTCAAGATAAATTTTGAAACCAACTAAAATGCTTTAAGCTTAATTGGTATGACATAAATCCAATGACATTAATTAAATTTCTCGTTCCCACCGCTCCATGCCTTTCAACTAACTGTATTCCTTAATAATATGACACCGTTAAGTTGTGACTTATTTCTATCAAATGATCATCATTTGTCCATAAAGCACTACATTGATGCCAAATGAAGTGCATCATGTGTTTTTAAATTTGGATAATATGATGCTCGCAATTGGGCCGCTTTATCAAATATGCTGGACTGTGCGCGTTCAGTAATTCATTAATAAAATAGTAAAATGGCGAACAAGTCAATTCGCCCTATCGAAAAGCCAGCCTTCAAAGTAATACAGTTTGTTTGCAAACTTAACAAAACACATCAGCGCAACATTTTAGTGGAAATGAGTGACTTAATCAAAATTGACAAAAGATGGCACGCCAACATGCTGTAAAAGGTATTGCCCACACATTCCCTTTGATTGATGACTTATATCCGCTTCACCAGCCTCCGAAGTCGCCGGTTTTCCTCTGATGGTGATTCCTGATTTAGATCGTTATTGCAATGAATCGTACTACTCGCTTTTAGAAGGCGGCGAAGTCTTGCATACCGACTTAGCGTTTTAAAAATTTCAAGATTTACTTTCATATTTTTGTCAAGGCAGACATGACATGCCTTCATATTCTCGTTTAGAAACGAGAAAAAAATTATTTTGAAGTGCTATAGCGTTTCCCGATATCATGACGTACAGTTATATCAAGAAAATCGAACCGCAAAATAAATTTGGAACGAAAAGAAGGCCGCAAAATAAATTTGGAACGATAATGATTTGTACTTAGCGAAGCACACCGAAGGTTCATTCAATCGGGAAACGCTATAAATGTGCATGTGCTGCTCTATGAAGAAATCTTATGCTCATTTCGTTGGCTCATTTTATGACGTTATTTTTTTCTTGAAGAGGGAATCAAAATAGCCTGTTTTATATCTAAACCAAAAAAGTGCTTCTCATATATTTCAGTCACTTGATTTGTTTCTGATATCAATTGATTGATTGCAGGGATTTCCTCGTTGTCTTTGTTAATCACGACAACACGAGATAAGGATATGAGCTCATCCTTATTGAGTTTAGTCGTTAATTGTTCGGTAATGATTTTTAAGGCTTGTTGTTTATCAGCATCAATCCACTTAGCACTGACTAAAACATCCCACTTACCTGGCGAACCCTCTCTAAGGAATAAGGCAAACAGTTGAAAATAACCTTTTTGACGAACAAGGTTCTTTTCAATCTTAAGCATTTTTTGAATTAATTCATTCATAGTACTTTCATTAATTTTTGGGTGGACATTATCATATCATAAGCATCTTGTTCTGAAACGGTTCCTATCGGCTCATATCTGGCCTCTGGATTCCAATTAGCCACGTTTGACCAATCATTGAAGAAAAATGTTTTTATTTTCTCTTCTATCCCAGACAGATGTAGTAACACGTCCAAATCATGTGTTTTGAAGCATCTATAGTTAGCAAATTCTTTGTTTGTTGAAGGATAACCAGACCATTTCAAGGTTTGACAAATTCTCGCTTTGAGTCCCAATTCTAACGCATAACCACAAATATAAGCTGCACCATCATAACGCATTGCCTTCAATAACACTTCCGCATCTTTGATTCTTGCTCTGGCAATTTTTTTGAGTTCTATCCTTTTAATCATCTTTTTAAGTTGAGCCTTTGGTTGGAAAAATAAGATGGGTGCAGTTCCTTTTCTACGACGAACAATTGAGAATATTATTGAGATTATTGATGACTTTGTGATTTTAAAAAAAATCATTCCTAAAGAACAAAGTCTGTTGCATTTTTTGGCTTAGAGCCCATTCAGATCAATGAACTGACAAGAACAGATTCCATATTTTTATTTAAATGAGTATTCAAAATACTCCATTTTTTAGCGATATTAAGCTGCATATTGGTTTTAGCCAGTTCGAGCATATCCTCTACCACGGGATATAATTCTTGTCTTTTCAACCAGATTAAGATATTAGCTAAATGCCAAATTGATGCTTTTCCTTCATGCACAGGTTCAGGGAATTGAGCCCCACTATTCACTATAATCTTTTGCATGTTCTGGCGCGTCAAGCCCAAAAGTGCTGCTACATCAGATAAGTCAACAAAATCAGGTGTCACTTTTACCAATCTGACATTTTGAATGACTTTTTTAACTTGAATTATGCCACTAGTCACAGCATCAAACGCTGAATCGGCGACACGAATAAAGTTCAGAGCGATGCGGCCATTTTGCCCAATACCTATAAGTGCATCGTCACAGCCATTAGCACCAAGCTGTTCTACATAAATATCTGGTTTTAAAAAACATTTGGGAGGCTAAATTTTAGGGTAAATTCATACTCTTTCATATTGAGCACGCCTAATCTGTCTATGAAGGTGCAGCGGTACAGTTATCAACTAATTGTACGGGCAATACATTTTCCCCCAAGCATGTCCTCCACTGACTTCTATATGCCAACCTTTTGATTCGGCATATCTGATGGCCGCTTCGATTTCAGATTTTGGGTGTTTTTTTCGTGGCATAATACAAACGATACCGGCGCGTGGGAATTAGAAGAAGATAGAAGTATAATTGAAAATGTCAAGTAGGGGAGTTCTATTGACGGTGAATTTGTCAGCATCCGCAAACAAATTCACCTTTTATAACTGTCGAAATGAGGAGAAAAAGTGATATTTTGAAAGGACGTACTTCTATCAAACAAGGATAACTTTTTTATGCCCTCTGCTTAGCATCAAGTATCAAATAGAATAAACAACATTACAACACCTAAGGAACGTGCATGAAATAATCCTAAAAAATGAGCTATTTTATTATTGCTGTATTGAGAAAAAGTTGTCTTTTTCAGGCAAAACTTTTGCGTGAAAAGTTATTTTATGCGCGTTCCTAAACGAGATGTTGGATCTTCTTAATATTATGCATTTCTAATGAGGGTGTTTGGAACGAGAAAAGCATTAAAAAGTTTTCAAAATTTATCTCCGTTTTTCGTCAAATAGTTATGCCGTAAAAATATCTGTCTTCAGTGAATCAAAAGAGACGAAATGGCTTTTGAATACCTGCTTTGGCTTGTAAAGACTACCCAAAATATGAGCCCGTTTCGGGATAGGTTAGTCCAATTAAAATTTTTGCTTCTGAAGTTCACGTAAAAGTATATCAGCAATATTCTTTCCCATGATAATGTTACCATTTATATTAAAATGGCAACAAGCATCAACATAAAAGTCTTCCGTTGAATCTTTGAAAATCATACTCAAATCATAGAACGGAATTCCCGCCTTTGAAAGTTGTTTACCCTTTGAAGTTAAATAGGTATAGCCTTCTCTTGCTGCAATACCCCAACTATTATTAGGATCGATGGCAATTTTTTTCTCTTCATCAGAGAGTGGTTTACTACCTTCAACATATTGATTGGGTTGTAGTACATGGATATAAATTAAATGGTTTGCCTGACTGATCGCATAAAGCATTTCAGAAGCCTGTTGCCAGATGTTAGCAACCACTTCATAAGGGCTGCCATTTTTCTTTTGAAATAGAGGGCCACGAAACTCATTTGACATTGTTTTTTGTGTTTCAAGGGTTAATTTATACTCAGCTTGCTTGATTTCTATCAAACTGCGTTTCATCCATAATTCACCTAATAAATTGAGGAATATACTGTACTTAAAAGGGGAACTTTGGGTGAAAGAGAGTACACTCAACTCAGTTTCATACAAGTTATAATAGGCATAAAGGTGTTTGCTTGTCTGAAAATCAAGTTGATTAATCAATTGAGTTTTTGACATTAACCCTATGTGAAGTCCAGATGGGAAAATTGGGTTAATCTGGTTATTAATATTGTCATTAGCCAATGCCAAATCATTAAAACCATCTATATTTAAAATGGCATCAAATTCAAATCCAGCTAACAGGGCATATTGTACATGGAACAATTGCTGAGGCTGTTTATAGCCTCCTGTAGCCAAATTGACTAAAACCAGTTTTTTATCGAAGCCAAAGCTTTTACGTAGATATTGATTAAGGAACGGTTCTACTATGTTGGCGAATATCTGCGCTACACTGCCTCCCACCACTGCAATCACAAATTCATTATTGCCTTTTTTGTAGGGATATGGATGCTTGGTAATTGACAGCATTCCATATTCATTAAATGGTGGATATTTTTCGCCCCACGGATAAGCACCAGGGCGACCCACATAGCCAAGATATGGATGGAAATTATAAAGTTCTTGGGATTGGGTGGTTTGCAGTCGCTTTTGTATAGCAGCTATTCTGGCTAAACGTTCGTTTTGGAGAGTAACATAAGTAAATTCTTTTTCTGTTAAAGATTGAAACAAGAAAAAACTCGACACTTCCAGTAAAATCAGCGTGAAAAACAATGTGAGGGTATAACCCCAAAAAAATTTCAGTTTCATTATATTCCTTTGATAACAATTAACACAAAATTCGTTTTATTTGGCATCCTTCATTTATATCGAAAAGGGCAACTACAAGGGATTGTTCCTATAATATCTAATGAGCATGTAAGGGTAAAATCCTTTAGGGTTGTCCCCAATATTTTTGAAGGGTGCTTTATTCTTATATTCTATTTTCCTCGTTTCCACCGTTCTAGCGTCAAATGAAAACACGGTGGGTTTCACCAAGTGAAGGCCACCACACAGACAAACTACCAACTATGATTAGCCTTAAAATCATCCAAAGCCGCTTTAAAACGGGCGACGGTTTTATCAGTATAATCACCAGTCTTATTGATTTCAGCGAATAACTCCGATCATCCTAACTATGCCCAAAGATACTCTGTCGTTAATATAAAGTCAAAATCAATTTTGAAACCCACTAAAATGGTTTGAGCTTAACTGGTATGACATAAATCCAATGACATTAATTCAATTTATCGTTCTCACCGCTCCAATGCCTTTCAACTAACTGTATTCCTTAATAATATGACACCGTTAAGTTGTGACTTATTTCTATCAAATGGTCATCATTTGTCCATAAAGCACTACATTGATGCCAAATGAAGTGCATCAGGTGTTTTTAAATTTGGATAATATGATGCTCGCAATAAACAGGTATTTTACCGCAAAGATTTGCGCCGCGAAGCGTCTCTACGAAACCGCGAATTGTAGATTTGCGCCGCGAAGCGTCTCTAATTACAAATAAACTTTGCTTCTATTAAAATACCTGAAGATTTATGCTTCAGTACTTAGTTGACAGTTTGTTTGTCATTTTAGGAATTCAGGAGTTCATAAGTTCATGAATTAATAAAACGATATGTCAGGCAAAAAAATTTGATTGAAATATTGAACACTCACTGTTCACACCATTTTTTATTTTTACTGAGATTATAAATAATGACTGAAGGGTGCCAATTCATCAATTCATAATTTAAGTTTTGTGATTTCAAAAAGTATAACGAAACGTCGTTGTACTAAACAGACGTTGTGCCACTTTTGACAAATTGATAGGGGGTAAGTATTCTAGCCTTTTTATTTTGAGGGCTTATTGCTTGATAATCTTCAAGTGCCACTTGGGCTTTATCTGCATAATTTATTTTTTAGATATCCTGTGATAATTGATAATTGTTTTTAGATATGAAAACGCTCAAATTTTATTCTTATCAAGTTGTTAGTCTGATGTTGCTCGTATTGCTTGCTTCCTGTACTTCACAAGAAGAAATGATGAAGCAATATAAAGAACAGGCCATTTCCACCGCTTGGAAACAAGAACAACAATTAGTTCATCTTGGACATGCGGGTACTTATCAATGGACTGAGGCTGAAAAAGCAGAATTGCTTGAAACCGCCACAGTCAGGGGCTATGAAGGGCGATATCTTAATCAAGATGTTGAAACGCATTCTCAGCTTGCCAGCAATCCCAATAATATTTATTTTGCAAAAATAGGGGAAAAAAGACCGTCTTTAGAAACCAGTTTGGCCCCTTTGCGTTCCTATCTGCTCAGGTATGAAAAAAATAAGTATGGGTTTTGGGGTGCCTTGATATCGGTTATAACAGTGTTAATCATCGCCTTCCAGAGAAAACGGGGCATTGTTATATACCCCGCTATAATCGGTGCTATACTCATGGCTATTCGGATGGGGGTTATTTCAGGCGGATCATATCTAGCCATTCTTGGTGGATTAGCCAGCGGCCTGATTGCGGGTACAGTCGCCGGTATTTTTATTTTCTTAGTGGTTTTATCAGCAGGGGGGTAAGCTCTTTTTTACTAAAAGCTTATAACGTCATTGCGCCCACCTGCCATCCTTTTGGATAGAACGCTGATTGTCATAATTAAACTGATTGACACAGTATCAATAAAAAATCAGCGTTAATCATGATCCTCAGCGTTATCAGCCTTCTATCATGGCTTTGATGTGCAATGTTTGAGTCATTGGCAGCTGCGTTGAATCTAACAAACGCCAATCATCGGCTGCCAGTTGAACAAAAAAGAACCCCTCTTCTAATTCAGGCAAAGCACTTTGATAAGTATTGTCACCAAGATAGACTAAACTCACTGCTTTATCAAAACCGGAGCGGGTGTGGTGACTCAATTGGAGCTGAATTTTATTGGGTAAGGTGTAATCAGGATGGGCTTTCAGATTGAGCTGGATCAGTTGATGTTCAACCTTAAAACGTAAAGTGGCTTCTAAACCATGACGTGCTGCGGCGTGATCACGTTCTAAAGTCCGATTGATTTCTAATCCTTGTTTATAATAATCATCCACCACTAAGCCATCATTGGAATGGATAGCAAGCGCAATGGTGATCATACCACCGATAACAGCTGACGCTGGAAATAAAATCAGCAACCAAACAAAAGGTTCACGATACCAAGATTTTGTCATTTTTCATTTATCCTTTTTTGGTTTGATATAGCGTTTCCCGCTTAGGTTTTCACGCAACTTTTGCGTGAAATACATTTTTTTTGATGTAGGGTGGGTAGGAGCGTAGCGAAAACCCACCATTTCCGAGTCTCGGTGGGTTTAGGTTTCGCTCGGTGGCTTTAGCTTCGCTGGCCTTCGGCTCGCTCCGCACAGCATAGCATAGCTCTACCCACCCTACAGTTACTACGTTTCATACACATTCAACCCCTTCTGGATTGTGCATTTTAATTGATTTTTAGTGAAAAGCGGTTGGCTGTTAAATAAAAAAAAGGCAATTTATGACGAGAGTATAAGTACTGAAGCATAAATTTTCAGGTATTTTAATAGAAGCAATGTTTATTTGTAATTAGAGACGCGAAGCATCGCGTCTCTACAATTCGCGCTTTCGTTTCGACGCGATGCCTCGCGTCGCGATAAAATACCGGTTTATTTGGGCTTCAGTACTTAGTTCCTTAACGACGAGTAATTGGCCCCAAAAAACGCGCTTCTTCCGTAATGGTTATAGCCGCATTTTTTCGCGCCGTTAATTGGAAGTTGACTATAGTGCTCCGTTTTGTGAGCAAATCAGGATTAGCCGATAAACGCACGGGCAATGTCATCACAGCACCAGGTTCAATTTCAATCTCACGATCTATGAACAATTGCA
>JAYQWI020001168.1:0-3335 GCA_035871815.2 Candidatus Parabeggiatoa communis | reverse complement strand
GTTGTCCGATAACAAAAACTCTAGCACCGCATCCTGATGATTTTCTACTAAATTTTCCATACCAAACGCTAACAAGCATTGTATGGG
The DNA here is from genome assembly GCA_035871815.2 of Candidatus Parabeggiatoa communis. GTDB lineage: Bacteria > Pseudomonadota > Gammaproteobacteria > Beggiatoales > Beggiatoaceae > Parabeggiatoa > Parabeggiatoa communis. Next base: position 3,248 of record JAYQWI020001168.1, on the reverse strand, counting down.
TAACAAGTCTTCATCTTGGTATCGCTCGACAAATTTTAGAAAATCATCAGTACTGTGCGTAGCAAACGTAACAATAGCTGTTTCAAAAGAGGCCAAGAATGGATAATTTTCTATTGGAATACTTCTATCCCTAAAATCATGTAATCTGTGGATAGAACGATAACCAATCACAAATGAATGTGGTTCATCAGCAATTTCTTGAAGCACTTTAATAAACCAATCCCATAGCGCATATAAAAATGCTTTTGGTGCCGCTTCTGCTATAACAGGTAAGTCATACCAATCGTGAGATTCCAATAATTCCACATAAGGCTTATAATGCGCGTCACAAGTATTGATATAATTTATCGCTTGTTCCAGTTTTTCTTCATTATGTATAGCTAGAGGTAATGGCAACTCTTTTATGCCCTGATGAATTTCTTGTAAACAGCGTTCTAAAACACTTTTAAAAACCAGTGGTGCTAATTCTGGGGTTTTTACCGAGATACTCTTGGCAAGATTATTAACATTCCATGGCGAAATAATGCTTGTACGTTCCACTATTTTACAAACGTTATCTATCGTTTTTTGATCCCACTCCTCTAAATATTCAAAGACTAAGCAACTCAATTTGTCTTTTTCACTATCAGACAGCCAGTAATTATTAATAAGTGCCAGCACCTTATCTTTAGCAAAAGGCAATGCTTCTCTAAGTAGCCCTACCACTTCTATGGTTTCTTCTTTCGGTTTAGTCATTAAGCTTGGTAAGTCTGTATGAGCAAGACGTGCAAACCAACCTTCACTACCCTGCATAGCCATAATGACACGACGGCGATATTGAGATTGCTTTAAATAGGGCAATAACCAAGCTGCTTCAAAATCTTCTGGTTGTGTTAATTGGCCTAAAAAGTCAATGAGCAAAAATTTCAGATGTTGGCGTAAAGTTGTTTTTTTCCAAAGTATGGCAAATTCTCGTTTATAGCCAACATAATCCGTTTCTCGCGCATAATGCAAAGCATACCAAAGTTGAGGACGTATAAAGAAACAATTTTGTTTCTTTAAGACGATTTGAGACAATGTACCTTCTTGATGCACAAAAGCGCGTGCGCGTGTATATTCAAATAAAGTTTGATGGCTAAAACCTATATTATTGCCATTGCGAATTAAGATATTATTGGCTTCCAAGTGTTTAATGATAGGTAGTTGCTTTTGATAAGAGACTAACGGTAATGAGAGTTCCTTGTTTGATAACCATAATTCTTCCTGATCTGCCATTTTTATGGCTATTTCTTCTACTAAATCTACCGCTTTATTTGCGATATCGGGATCAAATGTTGATTGAGTGATTTTCTCTTGCCACATTTCCCACCATTTATCTAACAATCCATAGTAAGAATGGAAGATAGCCGTTTCAGTATCACCTTGATAGACATCTTCAAATATCAGTAAATGTTGTGGGGTACGCAACATGTCACATAAATCATTATGCCATCCCGTTGTCTTAATGCCTTTTTTGTCTAAAATTTTAGCAATATCATCCCAAACTGGTAATTCTAAATTGACAATCTCAGCCTTTAAATGTCGTAGGCGTGGATCGTGTTGATGTTCAAAGGTACGGCAAGAGGCAACAATATGGACATTTTGCACATCAGATAATGCGTTAATTAAATCCAAAAGTATATGCAAGCGTTCAGAATATAAAACCATTAAATCAGATAATGCATCTAATTGGTCAATTAATACAACAACCGGCTCCGTTTTTGCTATGGTTTGTACGCAAATTTGAGGTATCGTTGGTAGATTTTGGTGTTTACCAAGTTCTTCTTGTGTAGTAATCTTTCTAGGAAGAAAATCGGCCTTAATTGCAAATACAGTGATTTTTTTATCGACTAATATTTTTCCTAGACGTGCTAATAAGGCGGATTTACCGCTACCAGGTTTGCCTAATAACAAAGTGGTACTTGAATCTGAATTAATACTTTGTTTAATAATACTTTGTTTAATGTCATTGAGTTCTTGTCGTTCTAACCACTGTCCATCTGATAATGTGGTTTCCCAATCTAAAAGTGATTTAGATAAAATCTTAAAAACATCTTTAGTTGATTTGACATTGAGCGAGGTGTTTATTTGGGATGCAATTATCTCAACTGCCTCATATTTATCTTTTGAAGCACGTTCAATGGCTTGTGTCAATATTGATTGAATGTCTTGCTCATCAAGTTTTGTTGCTTTCCATGGCGTTTTATCATAAGTTTGATAAAATTGGGTATCTGTTCCATTTGAAATAATAACGAGAGGCGGCATCGGAGTAAGTAAACGAGCATATGAGATGCCTTGATCACGATCTTCATCTTTCAATGGCAAATCAGGTTTTTTGAGTTCAAATATTGCAAAAGGTTTCCCCTCAACTTCAATAAGCACATCAAAACGTCCTCGTACTTCTGATTTGAATTTACCATCTACTACAATTTTATGATGCCCAAATTTTAAGCTGATAGTGTCTTGGTGAGTAATACACACAGCATCATTTGTCGGAAAAATCCGTCTCAATTCATGGTGAAGTCGTGCTTCAAAAGTGGCTTCATTCATTTAATTTATTCCTAATTAAAATTAGCTTGATAGATTCTCAAAGTGCAAGATTGACTTGCACGAATTTCTCCTAGCAAACGTAAGGTGCGTCCTTTGCCCCCTAAATATAGCGTTTCCCGATTGAATAAAGTACAGTTATATCATGAAAATCGAACCGCAAAATAAATTTTGTACTCCAAGAAGGCCGCAAAATAAATTTTGCACTCCAAGAAGGCCGCAAAATAAATTTTGCACTCCAAGAAGGCCGCAAAATAAATTGGGAACGATAATGATTTGTACTTCATTCAATCGGGAAACGCTATAAATAATCAATTCGATTCCAATATATTGACCCAATTAACGGGGCAAAGCCACTACGTTTGCGGATTAAAACCCGATATTTTTTGAGAATTTCCTTTGAGAGATTATGACGTTTTTAAAAGCCGTGAAATCTTCATATTGCTTCCTTAATTTCTATAATCAGCAACATGCTTAAATATCACCAGTCGATCCGATTCGATATCCTTATTTTTTTCCACCGCCCCGTCGGGCCAATAAATCGTGAGTTCATCAACCTGGGTTGCCGAACCCAGCCCAAAGTGCAAATCAGACTGGTGCTGAGAAAGGTATGATCCTTCGGTTCCGACTTGAGCGGTTTGTACCTGTTCACCTGTGCGTACTGTGATGCGCGTGCCAAGGGC
>JAYQWI020001167.1:0-7818 GCA_035871815.2 Candidatus Parabeggiatoa communis | reverse complement strand
TCAAGAGAAGAGAATCTTTGAACGCCAGTGGCCGCTTCTCCGTCTATCGTCATATAATGTATCGGTAAAATTTTTTTAGGCGCGACTGGACTCGCTCCCCAAAGTAATTTAGGGGCTTCATTCAAACGGTTAAAAACAACGATGCGAGAAAACGAATTCCATTTGTCTAAGAAATACTGATTCTGTTCAATTCTGCCTTTGACAACAAAAGGACGTATGCTACCGGTAGTGGCGTTGAATAAGGTGGATGCGATCAGAAGCATCAATAACCCGCTTCCCCAATAGCGCAGTTTAATGGATTTTTGCCAAGCAAAACTTAAAGCTGATAAGACAGCTATAGCGGCACAAAGCAAAATCAAACTGGGCGCATCCAAAATCTCAAGCCCCCCTAAAACGAGTAAACAACCAAGTGCCGCGCCGATGAGATCACTGGCATAGATTTTACCTATCGGGAGAGAATATTGCGTTAAGGCGACAGTGATGACGATACCAGAAAAATAGAAAGGCAATGAACAGGCCGTTGTTGCGATGATCAACATCAAGAGGCTGATCAGGGAAAATTGAAAAACGATTGGCGTAAAACAGAGAATAATCAATGAGATAGGTGTTACTACCGCATAACCCAAAGCGGCTTTGGCAACGTTAAGAGACCGTTTTTCAGGCGTAAACCAATTGGGTTTCAGGTAAACGGTTACGGCACCAGCAGTCATCCCTAACATAGCCGTTGCCACGGCAAAGAATGCTAAATGGTACCAGGTAATGACACTCAATAATCGTGTTAAAGTGATTTCTAAAGCGAGCGTTGTTAAAGCTATTAAAAAGGTGCCCAGATAAATAGGCATGATATTCTTTCTCCATAAATGAGGTTTTCAAACAGAGAGACCGATCAAGACAGAGCTTTGATTTGGTTACTCCGTGAAACTCTGTGAACGCCGTAAAGCGTTAAAAACGCAACATTTTCAACACAGAGAACACAGAGATTGATTAAGTACTCTGATTTTTTTCGCGTAGCGCCTGAACGACTTTTTCCATTTGCATACCGCGTGATCCTTTGATGAGAAGGGTAGCATGAGCCGGTAATTCTGCCTGTAGGGTTTGAATCAAGTCTTGATGATCGCTGAAGTGTTGAGCGCCTTCGCCAAAACTGTTGACGGCGTGACGGCTTAATTCGCCAATCGCCCAAAGGCGATCTACCCCCCTTTCCCGCGCTTGTTGTCCAGCTTGTTGATGAAATTGAATGCTTTGCTCACCAAGTTCTTTCATATCACCGAGTACCAGCCAGCGGGGGGAAGCGGTATTGTGTAAAACCGCGAGGGCGACTTTGAGTGAACTGGGATTGGCGTTATAGGTATCGTCAATCAGGGTACTGCCCTTTATGCCAGGATACTCTTGTAAACGGCCTTTGACGGGCTGCATGTTTTGTAAACCTTCTTGAATCGTGTCCAGTACACAACCGCACGCTAAGGCACAAGCACTGGCTGCTAAAGCATTCAGGATATTGTGTCGCCCTGGGAGAGGTAAATGGATGGGCAGACTACCTTGTGGTGTCGTCAAAGTGAAATCACTGCTGCCTTGATTGAGTTGTATAGCGTGTGCTGTCACATCGGCTGGCTTGTCTAAACCAAAAGTGCTCATCGGGTAAGGGGCTGCGATTTCCTGCCAGAGACTGGCATAATCATCGTCGTTATTGATGATGGCAGTACTCGTAGCGGTTTTAAAATGTGAGAAAATTTCGCTTTTGGCAAGAGCAACCCCTTTAACCGTTTTAAAGCCTTCAAGATGGGCCGGGGCGCATTGTGTAATGGTTGCACAAGTCGGTTGTGCGATATGGGTTAGGTGAGCAATTTCACCAGAATGATTCGCCCCCATTTCAATCACAGCATAACGATGTGCGGCTTGTAAATTAAACAGCGTCAAAGGCACACCAATGTCATTATTCAAATTCCCTTGCGTGGCAAGCACCTGGCCTTTTTCGCCGCGGGAAGCCAGTTGTTGTGTCAAAATAGCGCGAAGCATTTCCTTGGTTGTGGTTTTGCCATTACTCCCCGTGATAGCGACTATGGGTAAATCAAAGCGTTGTCGCCACAAGCACGCTAACTTTCCTAAAGCTATTTTTGTATCAGCAACCCGTAAAGTGGGTAAATCACAGTTGATCTCTCGTGAAACGAGGAGAGCACTGGCTCCTTTTTGTTCTGCTTCCTTGACAAAATCATGGCCATCAAAACGTTCACCCAGTAAAGCGACATAAAGTGCTCCAGGTTTAAGAGTACGGGTGTCAATGCTGCAATCCGTAAATGGCGTATCTTGCCCTATAAGCGTTGCTTCAAGGGCCTTTGCGATTTCGCTTAGGGTGAATTCAATCATCTCAATTCTCAGTTCTCAATTATTAGATGTCGGGGAAAATCCCTTGTGGTTTCCCACCAATCGTAGGGCTAACGCCCTATCACTAAACGGAAAACGCTGATCACCAATTTCTTGATAATCTTCATGCCCTTTTCCAGCAATAAGCACAATATCGTTTACGCTAGCGTGTTGCAAGGCATGGCGAATAGCGTCTTCACGTTCGGGTATCACAGTTGTCGGGGCAGGGCAACCTTCCAGAATGTCGTCGATAATCATTTGAGAAGCTTCATGACGTGGATTGTCATCAGTGATGATGATTTTGTCAGCATGATGTTGTGCCACTTCGCCCATTAAACGACGTTTGCCACGATCACGATCACCGCCACAACCAAATACACACCAGAGTAAAGGGCTAAAGGTATGATTTTTATCTCCTTTTTCATTGAACCGCTTTCCGGTTGCCTTTAAATGTTGGCGTAATGTTAATAACACTTTTTCTAAAGCATCGGGTGTGTGAGCATAGTCAATAAGGACAGTCGGTTGATCGGGTTGGCCCAATCGTTCCATACGGCCGGGAACGGTTGGTAAGCTGTTCACTTGGCTCAGCAGTTGTGATAAGGGTAGGCCCATGTTGAGGAGTACGGCGAGTGCGGCTAGGAGATTACTGACGTTAAATTCTCCAAACCAGGGGCTATCAGTATAGCCTTCTCCCCAGCGGCTTTGAATCTTGAGAGAACAGCCGTGAGTGTGGTAGGCCTGTATTTGGGCATAAACATCGGCGGTTTTGTCAGAAAGACTGTAAGTGAGTGGGGTAACCGTTTCAGGTAGAGTTTTGATAAGGCGTTGTCCAAAAGTGTCCTCTTGGTTAATGATAGCGGTTTTTAAATGAGGCCAAGTGAATAGTCGCCGTTTCGCATCGCCATATTGCGTCATGGTGTGGTGATAGTCGAGGTGATCGCGACTTAAATTGGTTAAAACGGCCGTTTCAAACTGGATACCCTGAACGCGATCTTGCGCTAAAGCATGAGAAGACACTTCCATCACCACATTGTCTACCTGTTGCGTACTGAACTGGGCTAATAAGGCTTGTAATTGAATCGCATCAGGTGTGGTATGAGAAGCGGGTTGTAATTGGCCATAAATCCCGTAACCCAATGTACCCAATAGACCACAAGGCTTATTTTCAGTGTGTAATAGGTGAGCAATGGCGTATGTCACAGAGGTTTTGCCATTGGTGCCAGTGACACCGATAACGCGCTGGTGATGTGATGGGTAGCCATAAAATCGTGCGGCAATGTTGCCCACTTGTTGAGAGAGAGTCGGCTGTGCAAAACAAGGTATCTTGCCAGCCAACATTTCAAAATGGGTAGTCGGTGCTTCCTTCAACACTGCTATTGCCCCCTTTTTTAAGGCCGCGTCGATATACTTTTCGCCATGTATTTGTGTACCTTGACAGGCAAAAAACAGATCACCGGGAAGCACTTTGCGACTATCTAGTGCTAAACCTTTTATTTGAGGGTTAGAGGCGGTAGGCAATGTAAGGTTTAATAATTCACTCAGTAACATGGCATTTTTGATAATGGTATTTTCAAAAGGGCGTGTTCGCCCTCAAATTATTTTTCTGAACATCTCTAGTCAAAAACGCTGGTCGGGTGGTATGTTAAGCAAGCGTAAGACACCCGTCATCACTGTTGCAAAAACGGGGGCTGCGATTCTTCCGCCATAGTAGCTTTTACCGCGTGGCCTATCTATCATGACAACCATGACTAAACGAGGCGCTTTTGCCGGTACAATGCCAGCAAATAAGGCGATATAATCTTTGTCGGAATATTTCCCCGCAATATGTTTACGCACAGTGCCTGTTTTGCCGGCAACGCTATAGCCAGGGATTTGCGCTAATGAACCGGTTCCCTCTGATTTAACCACTTTTTCAAGCATTTTAAGTATTTGTTGTGCCGTATTGGCCTGCATCACTGGCCGGGGAAAATGCTCGGTGATCTGTTTCTTATTGCCTTCTTCAAGGGACAGAAAACGAATGGGGGGTAAAATCCCCTTATTACCGATCGCGGCATAAGCGCGTGCAAGCTGCAATAGCGTCACATTAATACCATAACCGAATGAGATGGTGGCTTGTTCAGTAATGTGCCATTGACGAAAATGGGATAAATGCCCCGCGACTTCGCCCGGAAAATCGCTGCCAGAGGGGGTGCCAAAGCCGACTTGCGTCAACATACGCCACATTTGTTTTTTTGACAAGGATAAAGCAATTTTACTAGCACCAACGTTACTTGATTTTTGAATTACAGTTGTCAAATTAATGACACCATAGTTACGGCTATCGCGTACAGTATATTGGCCTATTTTTAAGCTACCAGGGTGCGTATCAATATAGCTATTTGGGGTATATTGCCTACTTTCTAAAGCGGTGGCAATTGTGAAGGGTTTAAGGGTTGAACCGGGTTCAAATACGTCAGTGACAGCCCGATTACGAAAACGTCCACTATAACGTATACTGCGATTATTGGGGTTGTAGGCTGGTTGATTGACCATGGCTAACACTTCCCCAGTATGTACATCTAAAATAACCGCTGAACCGGCACGGGCCTTGTAACGCAGAATGGCCGCTTTTAATTCCCGATAGGCTAAATATTGTACACGGCGATCAAGACTTAAACGAATATTTTGACCCGGCCGCGGTGCGCGTAGCATATCGACATCGGCAACCACTTGTCCATTTTTGTCTTGCATTATCCGTTTTGAGCCAGGTATACCCGTGAGAAAGTCATTCAAACTCAGTTCTAAACCTTCCTGTCCGCGATCATCGACATTCGTTAATCCTAAAACATGGGCAGCCACTTCTCCGGCTGGATAATAGCGGCGATATTCACGCTGTAAAAAAACGCCAGGCAATTTTAAAGCTTTCACTTGATCGGCCAGTGAGGGCGAAATGTGTCGTTTGAGATAAACAAATTCACGTTGCAAACGCTTGGATAATAAATCATCCAATTCTGACGTTTTAAGGCCCAACAATGTTGTCAATTTAGGCCACTGCGATTGCGCGGTTATAAAGGGTGTCGGGTTAACCCATACCGAATCCACAGGAGTACTGATAGCTAAAGGTTCACCATGGCGATCCATCAGCATACCGCGATGTGCAGGCAAGGGCAGAATACGCAAATGTCGCGCATTGCCTTGCTTTTGCAAAAAATCAGCAGTGTTAACCTGCAAATAGACGGATCGGCCTAACAACAGGCTGATAATCAAGACAAATAAACCGAGCATCCCCTGTCGTCTTTCCCAAAATGGCAGCGTTTGAGTTTTGACTTTAGATGAACGGCGATATCGTGACGTTGTGCGAAAATGAATAGACAATAAATCAAAATCCTCCCCACCTTTCAAGGCTAAAAACCAATAAGTGGTGATTAATCACGGATGAGTATGATGTCGTTTGGGGTAGGTATTATCATGTTGAGTTTATCACGGGCTATTGTTTCAATGCGATGAGGTTGTGCTAAAGTGCTTTGTTCTAATTGCAATTGCCCATAATAAATCCTCAGCGCATCACCTTGTTGTTGCAACTGATGTCGTTCTATAAAAAGCATACGGTTTTCATGCCGTGCTAATACCACTTGTAAGGCTGACACAAAGACAGCACTTATTAATAACAACACTAAAAATTTCATATCTGTTATCAATGAATAATGATCAATGATCAATTATCAATCGAAAAAGGCGATCATTCGTTACAGGCGTTCATTCGTGATAATCTTTTTTTAATCCTCGATAATTGAAGAATAGTCGGCAACACGTTGCCCACCCGACATATCATTATTGATAATTAATCGCTTCTGCTACCCGCATGACTGCGCTGCGGGATCGTGGGTTCCTAGCAATTTCTGTGGCTGTCGGTTTAACCGCTTTGCCAATGGCACGTAAACGGGGATGCAAGGCATCTGATGTAACTGGCACACCTGGCGGAAAATCATCACCTCGTACACAATCACGGATAAATCGTTTAACAATGCGATCCTCAAGAGAATGAAAACTAATCACGATTAATCGTCCCCCTGGTGCTAACACGTCTAATACTTGGGGTAAAGCCTGTTGTAGTTGTTCAAGTTCACGGTTAATAAAAATGCGTAGGGCTTGAAAGGAGCGCGTTGCCGGATGTTTATCCCTTTCCCAAGCGGGATGGGCGGCTGCAATAATGTTTGCTAATTGACAGGTTGTTTTAAGTTCCGTTTCTTGGCGTGCAGCGACTATTGCCCTTGCAATGCGTCGTGCATGGCGTTCTTCACCATAATTTTTTAAGACTTCAGCAATGTCATTAGGCATTGCTTTAGATAACCATTTTTCTATACTGTCTCCACTATTTGGATTCATACGCATATCTAAAGGGCCATCACGCAGAAAACTAAAACCCCGTGCAGGTGTCTCAAGTTGTGGTGAAGAAACACCCAAATCGAATACGATGCCATTGACTTGGCCGATTAAGTCGTGTACTTCTGTGTGCTGTGCAAGTTGTGCAAAGGCACTGTGAACAATACGCAAACGATCATCGCTAACACTTAAAGCTTGTCCCGCTTGCACGGCCTGTGGATCGGTATCTAAAGCCAGTACCCGACCTGAAGCCTCTAAGTGATTCAAAATAGCCCTCGTATGTCCCCCTCGCCCAAAGGTACAGTCGATATAAGTGCCGTCAGCATGGATATTTAAGGCATGGATCACTTCAGAAAGTAAGACGGGTTGATGTTCAGAAGCATTGAGTGATTCGGGTTTTGACATTCAATTATCAGTTATCAGTTATCAGTTATCAGTTATAAAAATAGTGATATCGATTATGTTGGCCAGGCTAACAGATTATCGAACAAAATATACGAAATGTATTTGTTCAATGTGAAAATAATTGTGATTTGTGTGGTCAAGAAAAACCGTATTTTTATTGATTTTCAATCCGAATTTGAGCCGATAAAAAATTCGTTGTTTTGTACATTGAAGTTTCAAAAAACATCGCTTCCAAGCGTAGTGAGAGCAGAAGTTGTACTATCAATTAAGTCGTGCCTTAATACCATTAATACCATTCTGATTGTGACTTCTGTTTGAGACAAAGAAATGACGATTATTTGACTGTCAAAAAGGCTGACGCTTCGTTATTAGATTGGCTCGTTTGTAGAGGCGAATATCAATATTCGCCCCTTATCATAAAAAAATTTAATTTGTATTATAACATAATAAAATGGAACCCTAAGCAAACGGCAAATCAATGCCATTAAGTACGCGATAAGATTAAAGACGCTTTATTCACCCATCCTCATTTCATAATGGCTTTGAGGTGTCAAATCCTGCCTTAAATGCTATTCTTTAATATAGTTATGCATAATAATTGCTAATCCTATTTTCTCTAGCGACGTGAGGATTCGACGATGCGATAATTGTGTTGAGTTATGTCAAATAAGCGATTTATTTAAATTATAT
>JAYQWI020001166.1:0-2241 GCA_035871815.2 Candidatus Parabeggiatoa communis | reverse complement strand
GCCAGTTCTAGCAATTACCGTTTTCCCATGACAGTAATCACCTTAGTCTTCTTTACCGGTAAAAAGACACCCAGTCCAGACAGCGGCATTATAGTACATGACTTTGAACCCAGAGATTTGGTGACGGGTAAATTGCTCAATGAGGTTTATCCGGGAAAACATAAACTGATTTTTGTGTTCACCAATGACGCAACTCATACCAAAACACCAAAGCCCTATCGCGAATGGATGCAAGCGATTTATGATAGCCTAGATGAACAAGTGGATGAGACTTTGTATACCAATCCTTCGATTCAAACGCTTTTTCAAGTGATTGAACAAGATCATCTTACGCCAGAAGAACGCGCCCGTATGAAAGAAGAACACAATGTTGAGGAGGGCAAGACACAAGCCTTTAAAGAGGGTGAAGCAGCCAATCAACAAAAAATCGCTCGCAATCTGAAGGCCCTTGGCACCTTGACAGAAAAACAAATCGCCAGCGTAACCGGCCTAACTGTAAAAGCGGTCAAAGCCTTGTAAAAAGGGAATGATCTGTCATTTCGACGAGACAGATAAATAATTTGAGGGCGAACCTTTGTTATCGCCCTTTTGTCGTCATTATCTGAACCCAATCGGGATAACATTGATAATTGATAATTGATAATTGAAAACTGATGATTCTTTCCAACCACGGCCGCTCATTACACCTGCGCCAAACCAGCCCAGAAGACGCACCGCTCTTGCAACGCGCCTACGAAGACGATGCCTTTATCAGTCTTTACCGCTCCAACCATGCCAAGCAAACCGAAGAGCAACTGCGTCAAACCCTTGTCAAACGAAAACAACATGCAGCAACACAAATAGGCTACCTCGAATTTATGCTAGAACATCAACAACATGGGCCGATCGGTGTTGCCGCACTTGGCGACTATTCCCCCCTTCATCAACGGGCCGAATACCTCGTCGGCCTCTTTGACGAACAACACCGTTACGCCGGTAATGGCATCGAAGCCACCCTGCTCGTACTTGATCTCGCATTTAATAGCTACCATCTCAACAAAGTCTACTCTTATGTTTATGAATACAACGACTTTTCCCATAAAAATATGCTCAATCTCGGCTTCAAACATGAAGGCACATTAGAACAACACCATTATTCAGTCCGGCTAGATCAATTTATCACCCTCTACCTCAACGGCATGACAGTCAAGCAATTTAGAGAAAATCAAAAAATCCAGAGACTCTCCTTACGTTTAGTCGGGCGAGATGTCACTCAACCCCCTCAAGTTTTTGAAATATCATCAGAAAATAAACTCCCAACAGAAGCCAACCAACAATTTCTTGAACGACTCAAGTTAATGTCTCGGTCTACGTAGGTCTACGTTCCAACTTTAGTTTGCCATTAGTTTGCTAGATTTAATCATCACTTACCAAGGAATCATCATGTCACATTTGAAAAAAACGATTTATTTAGGAATACTGTTTTTACTCGCCAGTGCTGTAATCGGAGGCTGGTTCTTCTTCTACGGCGGTTATTTATGGCAAGAACCCACCAGCACCCTCAAACCGGACAACATCGAAGAGATCAAAGAAGAAAGAATATTGGCTAAAAAAATGTTCCGTTCGATACTCACACAACTACCCAACGGCATGATAAACGCCGTACTTCACCGTCAATATGGGAGATTATACTTAGTCGTCAACCAATCTGACAAAAACCTGCATGAACTCTGTGAAACACAAGAAACCTGTGTTGGCGGCTTTTATACCAGCGTCATGAACCAGAAAGGCAAAGGCGGCGAAATTTTGCATCGAATCTACAAAGGCAAAGAGATACAAATCGCCTGCGCCTGGCTAGAATCATACCCCACCGAATTTGGCACCATGAACGAACAACAGCAACAAGAAGTCATAGGCCGAGCCTGGCATTGGGTAAAAGTTTGTTTTGATCAATGAACAACTTTCCCTTGCTATTTTCAAGCCCGATCAAATATTAGATTTTGTTTTTAACTCACGCTTTTCGCGGCTTTGCTGCGGTGCTAAGTATTATTAGCGTCGCACAGCTTCTTAGCTCGATGCGCGAAGCGTGAGATAAAGCCCTTTTTATAAAAGCATACTTAATCAAAAAAAGAGTTGATCTATATCAATTTAGTCTATCGGCCTAGATTCTAAAAGGGGCTAGGCCGTTTTTTTTGTACGCTTTTGATTTCAAATCATTTTTTTAAACGCTTTTCTGATATAAATCATAAACATTCGCCATAA
>JAYQWI020001165.1:0-26521 GCA_035871815.2 Candidatus Parabeggiatoa communis | reverse complement strand
CTCTCTATGTTGATAGAACGGCCCGAAAAAGGGGTAATGGGCAGTTTTCGTAGAGACGCGATGCTTCGCGTCTCATGCTCTGGATCGCCTCGAAACAGAGACGCGATGGATCGCCTCGAAACAGAGACGCGAGGCATCGCGTCTCTACAAAGGAAACAATTCCATCCTAAGAACTTTTGACAAACTGATCGATGGTAAGGGGTAATGGGTAAGATTGCTATAGCGTTTTCTGAAGCCAAAAGGAAAATGTTATAAATAGGCATTATGATTATATGCGAAGAAAGGCTTTTAATATGAGTAACGGGTTTTTATCTTTTGTGCAAGGGGATTCGGATTCAAGTGTTGGGTATGATATGCCGCTTATTGGTGCCAGTTTGGCTTTGTTATTGCTGGGTTTGGTGATGGTGGCTTCAAGTTCGATTTATATCGCTGATATGCGCTTTGGTGATCCGTTGTTTTATTTTTGGCGACAGTTGGCTTATGCGGGTGTGGGCTTGGCTTTGGCGTTTGTGGTGACTCAGGTGCCGATCTTGGTTTGGCAACGTTTGAGTGTGCCTTTGTTGTTATTCGGATTAGGCTTATTGATTTGGGTTTTGATACCGGGATTGGGTTATGAGGTGAATGGCAGTCGGCGGTGGATAGTGTTAGGGGGGGTGCGCTTTCAGCCGTCTGAGCCTGTGAAGTTGTTGATGATTTTATATTTGGCTGGCTATTTGGTGCGACGCGCTGAGGAGGTGCGTTTTGCGATCAGTGGTTTTCTGAAACCGATTGCGATTGTTTGTTTAATCACGGGATTGTTGTTATTAGAGCCAGATTATGGGGCAGTCGTGGTATTATTTACCACAGTATTAGGCATGTTGTTTTTGGCTGGGGTGCCGCTACGACAGTTTTTCTTGTGGGTGATTATCGTGACTTTGGCGCTGGGAGTGTTGATGGTGTTAGCGCCTTATCGGATGGCACGGTTAACGACGTTTATGAATCCGTGGACCGATCCCTTTAATAGCGGTTTTCAATTGACTCAGGCTTTGATTGCGATGGGGCGCGGTGATTTTTTGGGGGTAGGTTTGGGGCTGAGTATGCAAAAGTTGGCTTATTTGCCGGAGGCTTATAGCGATTTTTTGTTTGCTATCCTAGCTGAGGAGTTGGGTTTAGTTGGCGTGGTGTTTGTGATAGGCTTATTTGCTTTTGTGGTTTGGCGGGCATTGGCTATTGCGATGTTGAGTGAACGCCGTGGTTTACATTATGCGTCTTATTTGGCTTATGGCATTGGCTTGATGATTGGTATTCAGGCGAGTATCAATTTGGGGGTTAATATGGGGTTGTTGCCTACGAAGGGTTTGACTTTGCCGTTGATGAGTTATGGGGGATCAAGTGTGATCGTGACGTGTGTGATGTTGGCCTTGTTGTTGCGCGTTGATTATGAGGCTCGCCTTCTCAATGAACAATGAACAGTTATCAGTTCCACGCAAAAGTTTTGCGCGCAAAACTTTTGCGTGGAAATCAGTTATCAGTTATCAGTTATCAGTTATCAGTTATCATGAAAATATTGGCAAAAATGCCTTATGATTAAAAATCGAATAGTATTAATGGCGGGGGGAACGGGTGGGCATGTGTTCCCCGCTTTGGCGGTAGCTGAGGCTTTACGGGATTGCGGGATTGCGGTGTGTTGGTTAGGCACACATGCTGGTTTAGAGGCCCGTGTGGTGCCGGCGGCGGGTATAGATATAGAATATATCCGTATTCATGGCATTCGTGGAAAAGGGGGGTTGAGTTTGTTGATGGCCCCTTTTAAAATCATTTTGGCGATTTGGCAGTCGGTGCGTGTGTTACGTGCTTTACGCCCTGTGGCGGTGGTGGGGTTCGGCGGTTTTGTCAGTGGGCCGGGGGGCGTGGCGGCGTGGCTATTGCGTATACCTTTGTTCATTCATGAACAGAATGCGATTGCGGGTTTGACGAATGGGTGGTTGGCACGATTGGCTTCACAAGTGATGGAGGCTTTTCCTGGTACTTTTCCTAGCCGATATCGGGCGGTGCATACGGGCAATCCGCTACGTGGTAATATAATGGCCTTGGATCGGCCTCTTTCAAAAGCGATAGGGGAACCTTTACGGGTGTTAGTGGTAGGCGGTAGTTTGGGGGCCAAGGTTTTGAATGAGGTGGTGCCTGTGGCTTTGCGGCAGGTGCCGGGGGCGATTGAGGTTTGGCATCAAACTGGCGCGGCCCATATTGAGGCGATGCAGCAAGCGTATGATTTAGCACAGTTTAAGGTTGAGGTGGTGGCTTTTATTGAGGATATGGCTGCGGCTTATCAAAGGGCCGATGTGGTGATTTGTCGTGCGGGGGCGATAACGGTGAGTGAGTTGGCACAGGCGGGGGTTGCGAGTATATTAATACCTTATCCTCATGCGGTAGATGATCATCAGACGGCTAATGCTCGCTTTCTGTCGGATAAGGGTGGGGCGATATTGTTGCCACAAACGGAGCTGACAGTAGAGAAGTTAGTGACTTTAATGACAGAATGGTGCAATAATCCAGCAGGCTTAGAGGCGATGTCTGAGGCGGCACGACGTTGTGCAACACCGCTTGCGTTGCAAAAGGTGATGGATGTGATCACTGTTAATGGGCAAGCATAAGGGATTGCCCCTTATGATGAATTTTTAATGATAACAATAATGGGCAACCATAAGGGATTGGCCCTACCATGAGATAATGGTTTATTGATAATTGATAATTGATGTGATGTGATGAATAGAAATGGGTCTTTGTCTCTTCCTAAACGCTGCCGACGTATTCATTTTGTGGGTATAGGCGGCTCGGGTATGGGTGGCATTGCTGAGGTGATGCATCGTATTGGTTATGCCGTTTCAGGGTCGGATTTACATAAAAGTAAGATGACGCGCCGATTGACGGATTTAGGTATTAAGGTGCAAATTGGACATCGGGCGGAGCATGTGCAGGGTTGCGATGTGGTGGTGATTTCTAGCGCGGTGGAGTCAGATAATCCTGAGGTTGAAGCGGCGCGGCGGGAACGCTTGCCGGTTGTGCCACGCGCTGAGATGTTAGGGGAGTTGATGCGCTTTCGCCAAGGGATTGCTATTGCTGGAACACATGGTAAAACAACGACAACCAGTTTGATTGCCAGTTTGTTAGCTGAAGGGGGTTTAGATCCGACTTTTGTGATAGGCGGCCGTTTAAACAGTGCAGGCACACATGCCAGTTTAGGTTCGGGAGAGTATTTAGTTGCTGAGGCTGATGAGAGTGATGCGTCGTTTTTATATTTAAAACCCGTGATGGCTGTGGTGACGAATATCGATGCGGATCATATCAGAACTTATAATAATGACTTTAATCAGTTGCGTCAGACGTTTATTGATTTTTTGCAGCAATTACCGTTTTATGGCTTGACCGTTGTGTGTATTGATGATCCCGTGATTGAAGCGGTATTGCCCCAGTTGACTAGACCAATGATCACTTATGGGTTATCTGAACAAGCAGATATTCGTGCTATTGAAATCAAGCAAAGTGCGGGACAAACGCATTTTAAAGTGTTGCGTGATCATATCCCTTGGTTAGATGTGGTTTTAAATTTGCCTGGCAAACATAATGTGCGTAATGCGCTTGCTGCGATGGCTATCGCGCATGAAGTTGGGGTATCAGAGGCTTTGATAGTGCGTGCTTTAGAAGGATTTGCTGGGATAGATCGACGCTTTCAAATGCAAAATATCTTGACAGCGGTTGGAGAAATTTTGCACATTGACGATTATGGACATCATCCGCGTGAAATTGCGGCCGTGCTAGAGGCTGTGCGCGAAGGCTGGCCACAACGGCGAGTCGTGGTGGCATTTCAACCCCATCGCTATACACGCACTTATGATTTATTTGATGAGTTTGTGGAAGTGTTATCGACAGTTGAGGTTTTATTATTGCTTGATATTTATGCGGCTGGGGAAACGCCGATTGCAAATGTGACGGGAGAGTTTTTATATGAGGCTATCCGTGCTAAAGGTGCAGTCAATGCTCAGTTTGTTACACAAGTAGAACAGTTGCCCCAACTTTTGAGGCCTTTATTACGAGATCAAGATATTTTATTGACTTTGGGTGCGGGTAGTATTGGCAATGTTCAATTATCACTGTTGACTGATCACTGATCTTAGGAAAGCGCGTAAAAATTAATATACCCCAAAACGATCCAATAAGAAAATAAACGCGCTTTGACGCGTTCAGACGCTAAAGATATTTTTGACTAGAAAAAATAGGTTGGTGCCGACTGGCTTCGCCTTACATTGACAGAATACTAGCATGATCTCGCTCCAATCCTTTCTTATAGACAATCCTTGTCGTTATACAATTGACAATTCACAATTAAAACGGGTCGGCTTGCGTGGCAATCTACGTCACAATGAACCGCTGTCAGAGCATACCTCGTGGCGTGTAGGCGGCCCGGCACAGTGGTTTTATGAGCCAGCGGATGTGTTGGATTTAGCCCATTTCATGCAGCAGTTGCCTGATGATATCCCGGTTTTTTGGCTGGGCTTGGGGAGCAATCTTTTGGTGCGCGATGGCGGCATACCTGGCGTTGTCATATTGACGGCCGGGTTATTAAATGAAATCAAGTTATTAGATGATAACATTTTGCGTGTTGAGGCGGGTGTGAGTTGCGCGAAACTGGCTCGCTTTGCGGCACGGGCGTGTGGTTTGGGTGGCACCGAATTTTTAGCGGGTATTCCTGGCAGCTTTGGCGGTGCTTTGGCTATGAATGCTGGCGCTTGGGGAAAAGAGACTTGGTCGTTTGTACAAGGCGTAGAAACCTTGAACCGACAAGGGCAGTCTCGGAAGCGTCAGGTGACAGATTATGAGATTGGTTATCGTCGCGTCAAAGGCCCAGAAAACGAGTGGTTTGTGGCCGCTACTTTGCAACTGAGTCTCGCATCTGAAGAAGGCAAAGCCAAAATTCAAGCCTTGTTGAAAGAACGTAATGAAAAACAACCGATTGGTTTACCCAGTTGTGGTTCTGTATTTCGTAATCCCCCCGGTGATTATGCCGCTCGCTTGATAGAAGAAGCGGGTTGGAAAGGGCACTGTGAAGGGGGGGCCTGTGTTTCAGAAAAACATGCCAATTTTATCATCAATTGTAATCATGCTACGGCTGCTGATATTGAAAGTTTGATTGAGCAAATCAAGGCTTCTATAGAACAGAAATACAGTATTAGCTTGATTCCTGAAGTGCGTATTGTTGGAGATGATATTCAAACGTATTAAACCTAATGTGGGTATAGTACAACGAATTAGGAAATAAACGAATAACTTGGGATAGTATAATGACTTGGGGTAGCTTCGATAAGTTTAATTCCAACAAGGCACTAACGTTCTTTCGGCATGAATCACTTTCACTACAGAGAACGAAAAGGCGAGCAGTATAATAAAAACAGCTTGCCCATTCGACATCATAATATAATTGATAATTGATAATTTGATTAAAAATGAGTACAGAATTGGGTAAAGTAGCGGTGTTGATGGGGGGAAATTCGGCCGAACGAGAAATTTCCCTTTTAAGTGGACAAGCCATATTAACGGCCTTATTGCGTCAAGGTGTTGATGCTGTCGGCATAGATACTGCTGAGCGGCCGGTTATTGAACAACTTTCTGAAAAGCACATTGATCGCGTTTTTATCGCTTTGCATGGACGAGGTGGTGAAGATGGTACGATACAAGGATTACTTGATGTGATGGGGTTACCTTATACTGGCAGTGGTGTGTTAGGTTCGGCATTAGCCATGGATAAATACCGTACTAAACAAGTGTGGCAAGGCTTAGGTTTACCAACACCAGCGTGTACGCTGATTAATGATAGCCATTTATCTGTCGTTATTGAACAGCTTGGCTTGCCGCTGATGCTTAAACCAGTCTTAGAAGGTTCTAGTGTTGGGATAACTAAAGTCTCTAATCTGGATGAATTAGCATTAGCTTATGAAGCTGCTTCTCAATTTGATTGTCCCGTTATGGCGGAAAGCTATATAACTGGAATAGAATATACGGCCGCTATTTTGGGTGAGACAGTATTACCCTTAATACGATTGGAAACGCCCCGGGCATTTTACGACTATACCGCTAAATATAGCGATGAGGCTAAAACGGCTTATATTTGCCCTTGTGGTTTGCCCGCAGCCCAAGAAAAGGCATTACAAGATTTAGCATTACAGGCCTTTTTAGCTGTTGGGGCCCAGGGTTGGGGGCGTGTCGATTTCTTATGTGATAAATCTTTAAGGCCTTGGTTGATAGAAGTGAATACGGTACCAGGGATGACGATGGATCACAGCTTAGTGCCTATGGCTGCTAAAGTAGCCGGTATCAGCTTTGACGATTTGGTATTGCGAATTTTAAATAGAAATAAAAAATGAAAAATGAATTTTGGGGTTAAAGCATTAAAAGATTTGGGTTAAAGCATTAAAGACAGTATAATCTATGAAATCATGTCAATTCAATGCGTTATGAAAATAATACCATTCTAAAATTAATAAAATAAGCGATTTTTGTATCAAAAAAATCGAACATGACATAAATAGAATGAGAATGTTTTGTTGAGTAAACAATTGATGGCCATTATATTTACCGGCTTACTTTTAATAAGTTTATTGAGTACTTTGTGGCTTTGGATTTTAGACCCCCGCACTCTGCCAATAAAGGCCGTGCATATTGAAGGTGAACTTCAAAATACTGATCCTCACGTTTTGCAAGCGATGGTTTTCAAAACAGCGAAGGGTGGTTTTTTTAATATCAACCTGACAGCGGTGCGTTCTACTATCTTGAGCAATCCTTGGATAAAAAACGTGCAAGTCAAGCGCCTGTGGCCAGACACACTACTGATACATGTACAAGAACATACTGCTGTGGCACAATGGTTAGATAAAGCATTAATAGATAATGAGGGTAATCTGCTGAATCTACCTGATACAAAGTTCATAAGTTTAAAAAGTCATCAAACGAAAATGGATTTACCCCGGTTTGCAGGGCCACTGGGATCAGCAGGTGAAATCTTAAAACATTACAACCAGCTAGCACCGCGGGTAGCTTTGGTAGGTTTACAGATCCGAGAATTTGGCTGCAACGCCCAATCAAGATGGTATATGGTGTTGAACAACGGTATGAAACTTAGGCTAGGACGCGGTGACATTGAAATCCGTCTGCAACGCTTTCTCAAAGTCTATAAAAGCAGAGTAACGCAATCACTTATAACCTCTGTGGGAAAGTCCCTCGTGCAGATTGACCTGCGTTATACCAATGGCATTGCGGTACAAAGCACATTGGCAAAGTGAGGAAAAAGATGTCACCTAGAGAAAAAAACAATTTAATCGTAGGCCTTGATATTGGTACTTCCAAAGTCGTCGCTATTGTCGGTGAAGTTTCTGCGGAGGGAGATAAAGTCGAAATCATTGGGATAGGACAACATCCTTCGCGAGGCCTCAAAAAAGGCGTGATTGTCAATATCGAATCCACGACTAATTCAATTCAACGTGCTGTGGAAGAAGCAGAATTAATGTCAGGATGTGAAATTAATTCTGTTTATACGGGCATTGCTGGCAGTCATATTCGCAGCATGAATTCACACGGCATCGTAGCGATTCGTGACAATGAAGTGATGCAAGATGATATTGATCGCGTCATTGATGCGGCTCGCGCCGTCGCGATTCCGGCAGATCAAAAAATTATTCACATTCTGCCACAAGAATTTGTGATTGATAATCAAGAAGGTATTCGAGAACCCATCGGCATGTCTGGGGTTCGATTAGAAGCGAAAGTCCACATGGTAACAGGTGCCGCGAGTGCGGCACAAAACATTATTAAATGTGTGCGACTGTGTGGATTAGAAGTTGATGATATGATCTTAGAACAACTCGCTTCCAGTGCTTCCGTGTTAACGGAAGATGAAAAAGACTTGGGTGTTTGTTTAGTCGATATTGGCGGTGGAACGACCGATATTGCTATCTTTAGCGAAGGCGCAATACGCCATACGGCTGTGATACCCATAGCGGGTGATCAAGTTACCAATGATATTGCTGTTGCCCTGCGTACACCTACCCAGTATGCCGAAGAAATTAAAAAAAAATATGCTTGTGCCTTGACCCAATTGGCGAATGCAGAAGAGATGATAGAAGTGCCGAGTGTCGGTGCCCGTCCACCTCGTCAGTTAGCAAGGCAAACCTTGGCTGATGTGGTAGAACCCCGTTATGAAGAATTATTTACCCTCGTACAAGGGGTGTTGCGACGTAGTGGTTATGAAGATTTAATTGCCGCCGGCGTTGTATTGACGGGGGGAAGTTCCCAAATGGATGGTGTTATTGAATTGGCAGAAGAAGTGTTTCATATGCCAGTGCGAATTGGGTACCCTAAATACGTGACAGGATTGATTGATGTTGTCCGTAATCCTATTCATGCTACTGGGGTAGGTTTACTCTTATTTGGTTACCAACATCGCCATGAAAGAATATCGGATATTGCCCGGTCAAGTGTGGGTGTCAAAAATGTATTGGGTCGCGTGAGAACTTGGTTTCATGGTAATTTCTAAAAAACCTAAAAAACAGATTGGCTTTAGAATTTTAAGGCTTATAAAAACCCGCTTTCTATGACGCTTTCATAGAAAGCTTTCGTCATAAGCGTATTAGATTTGATGTCGTATGTTAACAGGAAAATCAGGATTGCATAATGTTCTGTTATCAAAGTCTTATCCGTGTGCAAAAAAGAGAGGACGCAGATGAGGCTGATTTTCAGGATTAAAGCGGATTAAATTTTAACTAAAGCGAACATTTTCTTTCCCACTATTGAAGAATTGATAATTGACTGATAACTGTACACTTCTCACTGAAATGAGGTTAATCAAGTGTTTGAATTAATGGATACCTACAGCCAAAATGCTGTTATTAAAGTTGTTGGTGTTGGTGGTGGAGGAGGCAATGCAGTTGAGCATATGCTCCAAGGTAATATTGAAGGGGTTGAATTTATTTGTGCTAATACTGATGCACAAGCCCTTAAAAATTCTTCTGCTCGAACGATTTTACAATTGGGAACCGATGTGACTAAAGGTTTGGGGGCAGGCGCTAATCCCGAAGTCGGTCAACAAGCAGCCTTAGAAGATCGTGAACGCATTATGGCCGTTCTTGAAGGCACCGACATGGTTTTTATCACCGCAGGGATGGGAGGCGGCACGGGTACTGGGGCTGCTCCAATTGTGGCCCAAGTGTCTAAAGAACTTGGCATTCTGACGGTAGCCGTCGTTACCCGTCCATTTCCGTTTGAGGGTAGGAAACGCGCTTTGATTGCCGAAGAAGGGATTAAAGAATTAAGTCAACATGTTGACTCATTGATTATTATTCCCAATGAAAAACTGCTGAGCGTCTTAGGCCGAGATACCTCTTTATTGGATGCTTTCAAGGCCGCTAATGGTGTTTTATTCAGTGCCGTGCAAGGTATTTCTGAATTGATCACACGCCCCGGCTTAATTAATGTGGATTTCGCTGATGTCACCACGGTTATGCAAGATCAGGGTCTGGCCATGATGGGTTCTGGTTATGCTAAAGGTGAAGGTCGCGCCCGTAAGGCGGGTATTGAAGCCATTTCTAGTCCCCTATTAGAAGACATCGACTTGTCAGGTGCCCGCGGTATTTTGGTCAACATGACAGCCGGGATGGATTTAAGTATTGGCGAATTTGAAGAAATGGGCGATGTTGTTGAGGAATTTGCCTCTGAAAATGCCACGGTAGTGGTGGGAACAGTGCTTGACACTGAAATGGACGATGAATTGCGTGTGACCGTGATTGCAACTGGGGTAGGTCCTATCACTAAACAACAAGAACGTCCACAAATGAAAGTGGTCTCGAAGACTGCTCCCCTTACTGTTGAAAAACCGAGTAAAATGGCTGATTATAAAGAGTTTGACAAGCCCACTGTGACACGTTTGCAAACCGCTAGTAATAATGATAATCCTCTTGTTGAGGAACATGAGGTTCATGAGACGCAATCTGGGGATTATTTAGATATTCCCGCTTTTTTACGTCGGCAAGCAAGCTGATTGAAATGAATAATCTCATCAAAAATAAGTCACGAACCAGAAAGTCAACACTAAATCTTATGATGAGTTGAACAAAAATAATAGGTTAGTCATTGAAAGTTTTTATTCCTTTCTTGAGATTGATAGTATCAAAAGCATGAACCTGATTTTGGAATAAGCTGTCGTGATCAAAAATTTTCCAACTTCATCACACAAGACTTTTGAAATGATTACGCCTTTTTGGGCAGGGTCTGAGTTTTATTGAAAAATGAGACTAAACATGAAAATATATCAATAAATTATTGTTTTTAAAGGATTGTCATTATTGAATATTTTTAGCGACTTGATATTCGCAATTTGTCTTTTTACGTTTGCGACATTGGCACCGTTATCTATCACGCTTAATTAGAACGGTCATTTTTTTTGAGTTTATACAAAATTTAATCAATATAATGTCTATAAAGTCATTGTATAGGCACACGAAAAAAACTACCGTTTCAATTAAACATTCAATAACGTGAATATTTGAAAAGCAACTTTATACAGTCTGTCAGAAAAATTATGACGGGTTAGGGCAGATACACTGGTCTGCCCCAACGCCACCTTTACCAGTCAGAATAAAAATGACAAAGTCTTATAGCCTTTTTCATACGACTTGATACTGTTTTTAAGCAGACAATGTTTTCAGATCGTTCATTAATAATTTACCCAGTCAGACGAAAAGGACTATCGATTCTTAAATCACCAAGACAATGCTTTGCTTATCAGCCGTTAGGTCAATTTATTGAATGACAAAGATTAATTTTCATTATAAGAATGAGCCTATTTAAAGCGTTCACACCTCACGCCTTCAGATTGCAAAAAGAAATTAAAAGGAAAATGTGGCAATGAATTGATTTAGCAAGTGTTTTAAAAGTTCAAAACTCAGTTTTTTCACGTTGATTGATCATAAGCATCAATTTACCCAGATAATGCTAGAAAGAAAAAGGGTGTGCCCTGAAAAGGGCTACTTGATACCACAAGGGGAAAAGCGAAAGCTTAGTTTACATTAATTCTACTTTATCACATTTAACCTATCTCACGCCTTATAAATCGTCATATTTTTGTTTTAATATTAACGAACGATGCGTTCTTAGCGCGAAGCGTGATTATACTGTCCACCGTTATAAGATCGCGATTACGCTCACTCGAAAATTTTGGGTATTTAGTCACCACCACCTGACTTGAGCTTTCAACTTATGCCCGCTGTTGGCTGTTAAATAGGTCGCTATTATATGACAATGCTAAGTATATTTAAATGAATCTGACAAAGTAGAATTAAGCAAAACAACTAATATTTTCTGTCAAACACGAGAGAGTTTCCGTCATCTAAAGCGTTTTCGGGAGGTAGGTACAACAAGAAGGATTTGAAATGACCTTATCGTCGTTGCGGTTTGAATCTAAAAAGATTGAAAAAACACTTTTCCACGCAAACGTTTTTGCGTGGAATGGAATCTTGACTCTAAAAATCATTTTAGATTTGTGGGTCACATAATAACAAAGAGAATGTCGTTTTTTTAATTCTTGTGCTTCTGACAACCCCTTTGAATGAAAAGATAGCTCTACTGTAGAGAAATAGGTTTTCATACCAAAAAAATCAAGCGGTCAAGGAGGTAATCTATTAATTAGATTTATCCATCAATTATATTATTGATTTTATTTATAATAAATAATTAATTATTAGTCTATTAATGGAAAAATATAGTGTTTAAAATTATTGGTGAGGCATCATCACTTATCTGCAAAATCACCAAGCTTTAAACTCATTTTCACGCAAAATTTGTTGCGCGCAACAAATTTTGAGTGAAAAAATATTTTGTATATGATGGTTTTGAAGGTAATCTTATTTTGCTTGAGGGCCTTAAGTGACAAGACTAAAGGCATCAAAACTTCACAATTTGGTTTAATCTCTCAAAAGTGTTGCGCTCAAGGTTTTTTTTCTCTGGACAACCCTATTTTTTTTACCTGAGTTTTCAGCTCAATCACAACAGCTTTCGATGTTCAAATTTTTTAACATTGAACATCGAAAAGTCAATTATGAGCCGACTGCCTTCAGATGACGGATGGAGAGATACTTTCCATGATAAAGCAGCGTACCTTAAAAAATGTGATTAGTGCCACCGGTGTTGGTCTACACACCGGTGAGAAAGTTTATTTAACCTTAAGACCTGCACCAATAGGCCGTGGGATTATTTTTAGGCGAGTTGATTTAGAAGTGCCAGTCGAAATCGCAGCGCATGCCAAAAATGTCGGTGACACAAGGTTATCGACGACTTTAGTTAAGGGCAATATCAAAATATCAACAGTTGAACATTTATTATCGGCCTTAGCAGGTTTAGGTATAGATAATGCTTATATTGATGTCAGTGCCCCTGAAGTCCCTATTATGGATGGTAGTGCGGGACCGTTTGTTTTTTTAATTCAATCGGCTGGGATAGAAGAACAAAATGCGCCTAAGCGGTATATTCGTATTAAACGTGCGGTACAAGTCGTTAAAGACGACAAATGGGCACGTTTTGAACCCTTTAACGGTTTTAAAGTTTGTTTTCGGATAGATTTTGACCATCCCGTGTTTAGGCGAAGTTCGCCTTACGCTGAAATTGATTTTTCAAAAACCGCTTTTGTCAAAGAAGTCAGTCGTGCGCGTACCTTTGGTTTCATGCGCGATTTTGAGTTATTACGCGACAATCAACTCGCCTTAGGCGGTAGTCTTGATAATGCCATCGTCATGGATGACTATCGTATTTTGAATGAAGATGGGTTGCGTTATGAAGACGAATTTGTCAGACACAAAGTACTTGATGCCGTTGGAGATTTATATTTATTAGGACATGGTCTCATAGGCGCATTCTGTGGACATAAATCGGGACATGAACTGAACAATACCTTATTGCGTACCTTATTAACAAATAAGCAGGCGTGGGATATTGTGCGCTGTGATGAGAACATCACCGTACCGAGCTTATCTTATCTTCAACCTCTTGTTGTGTCTTGAAAGGATTGTTTATCAGTTATAGGTTATCAGTTATCAGGAATTTGGCCCTTAGCCTTTCGCTGTCATTATTCCTAACTCCTAACTCCTGGACGTACCCTAACAAGTACTTGGTCAATGGTAGGCATGGCTCTATCGCGTTGCCATTGCTGCATCAGGGAAGGTGTCATATAACGTAATCGAGTTGCCCAAAGAGAAGAATCCGTATGTACCACTAAAATCGTTTCTCGTAGATTAACCACATGACAATGTTGGTTTAAAGGTATAGGCACACTGGCCTTAAATAGTTTATCAAGTCGTTTGAGCATTTGACCATGTTGATAAAGACGACTTAAAACGCCTGATGGCTTTGCCATCAACTGACTAAAGGATTTCATAGAAAGACTTTTTAACCTCAACCAAAGGAAAACATTATGGACGTTATCCTTATCAGAAAAAATGTTGTAAAAAGCGGTCACACCCACTTCCGTCGATCCGTTTTCGTGCCAGTTGCCTTCGTTTCGATGTTATCAGTGGCGAGTGTTGCTTTTTCAGCTTATTATCACTATGGGGGGCAAGGTAATCACGCCACATCAACAACCTTAACTGCCCAGGTATCAACTTCAAAAGGGTCTTTGACCAGCACATTCCAACAGGATAATTTTGAAGAGTTGGCCCTACGTGTTAATGCTTTGCATCAACAAGCGAGTCAATTAAATCATTTAGGTAATCAATTGGTCAAGAGAGACAATGCTTCTCGATCCCATTTTAGTCTCTCTTGGAATAAAATTGTTTCAAAAAATGCTTCTCAACATAACACGACATCACAGTATTCTAGTAACACTTCACGGCGAATACCGCGAAAATCTTCAGTTTCTGAAGTGAAGCGTTCAATAAAGATGGTATCGAAAAGGTTATTGAGAAAGTATCGCGCTCACACTAAAAGTTTACCGGACGGTTGGCCGTTAAAACAAGGTCGTGTTTCTTCAAAATTTGGATGGCGTGGTAGACGTATGCATAAGGGCATTGATATTGCCGCGTCAAGGGGAACACCTATTTATGCTGTGGAAGATGGGATTGTAGTAAGCTCTAAATATGCGCGTGGTTATGGGCGTTTGATTGAAATTAAACACAGCGATATGTACACCACTCGTTATGCCCATAACCATATCAACTTAGTGGAAGTAGGCGAGTTCGTTTACAAGGGTGAGATGATTGGAGAAGTAGGCTCAACAGGGCGTTCCACTGGCCCTCATGTTCACTTTGAAGTACGGCAATCAGGTCTCGCTATCAACCCCGTCAAGTATTTAGGTGCTATGGACAGCTTTACTTTGCTATCAGAAAATATTAAATTGTCAGAATACGTGAAATTGTCACGAAAATAGGCTAGGAACTGTTATCTATTTATAAATGAGTGATTCGTTATCAGTTTTAAATGGCCAGTGTTGACTGATAACTGATGACAACATGGGAGCAAATTAATCGTTTTTTCTTTTTTCTTATCAATTATTAATTATCAATTTTTAATTTATAAGTTTAGTAATAAGTTCTTAGAGTTGTCCCTTAATCAAGTTAAGTTATTGATGAAAGCGTCTTGTACGTCAATGGTTTACGGGATGAAGGGACAAGTCTATTAAAACTTTCATAATTCAGCCTTGTAGTTTGTGATCGAATGTGATCATCGTCTACTTCTCCGTTCACAGAACACCGTCCAGAGGAAATCGCTTGGTTTTCGCTCGGTTAATCCCCATAGTGGAGACCAGATTTTCCAGTGGCGAGCCAAGCCAACCTAGGCCCCTCACGACATTTTCCCCTATCAAGTTCCACAAAATTTTTAGCTTGGAAATCAGTTCATCGCGAAAGTGTTTTTGTACGCAAAAACAGCAAGCCTGGAACTGATAAGTTCGCTCAGGGCAACAAAAACCCGTTGCCCATCTGACATAAAATCGGTGGGCAACCACGTTGCCCACCCTACAACTGACAACTGACAACTGATATGTTCCGCAATTTTTTTACAAAAATTTTTGGCAGCCGCAATGATCGGCTCATAAAAAGCCTATATAAGGTCGTGAACCAAATCAGCGCCTTAGAATCCACTTTCGCTGCCTTGACTGAAGATCAGCTCAAAAACAAAACCGTCGAATATCGTCAACGTCTTCATGACGGGGCTTCATTAGATGATTTACTCCCTGAAGCTTTCGCCACTGTCCGTGAAGCCGGTAAACGTACCTTAAATATGCGTCATTTTGACGTACAACTCATTGGCGGCATGGTACTGCATCAAGGCAAAATTGCCGAAATGCGTACTGGTGAAGGTAAAACCCTAGTCGCCACCCTAGCGGCCTATCTGAATGCCTTATCAGGCAAAGGGGTTCATATTATCACAGTCAACGACTATCTCGCACGCCGTGATGCCGACTGGATGGGACAGATTTATCATTATTTAGGCATGACTGTCGGTGTCAGTCTCTCAGGGATGTCACCCGAAGAAAAACGCAATGCTTATGCTGCCGACATCACTTATGGCACCAATAACGAATTTGGCTTTGATTATCTGCGCGATAATATGGCCTTTGGCGCGGATGATCGTGTCCAACGGGAACTGAATTTTGCCATCGTCGATGAAGTCGATTCTATTTTAATTGATGAAGCACGTACTCCCCTGATTATTTCAGGGCCCACTGATGACAATTCCGACTTATACAAACGCATCAACGTCATTACCCCCCGTTTGAAGCCCCAAGAACGAGAACCTCATAAAGATGACGAGGTTGAAGTACCCGGCGACTACTATGTTGATGAAAAACATAAACAAGTCACACTCAGTGATGAAGGCCATCAACATATCGAAGAAGCTTTAATCAAAGAAGGCATACTCAAAGAAGGCGAGAGTTTATATGATGCCGCCAATATAACCCTCATGCATCATGTTCAGGCAGCTCTTCGTGCCCATACCTTATTTCAACGTGATATTGACTACATGGTCATAGACAATCAAGTTGTCATTGTCGATGAATTTACCGGGCGACAAATGCCAGGACGACGCTGGTCTGATGGATTACATCAAGCTGTCGAAGCTAAGGAAAACGCCCTGATTCAAAACGAAAATCAAACCCTCGCCTCCATCACCTTTCAAAACCTGTTTCGCTTATACGACAAATTGTCAGGGATGACGGGCACCGCCGATACAGAAGCATACGAATTTCAACAAATCTATAGTCTAGAAGTCATCGTCATTCCCACCAATGAAGCGATGATTCGTGATGATAGAGGCGACTTGGTTTATCTCACAACGGAGGAAAAATACCTAGCCATTATCGAAGACATTCAAGCCTGTCAAGCTTCTGAACAACCCGTACTCGTTGGCACCACCTCCATTGAAAATTCTGAATTACTCGCAAAGCGGCTGCAAAAAGACAAAATTAAACACCAAGTGTTAAATGCCCGTTTTCATGAACAAGAAGCGCAAATTATCACACAAGCTGGCAGGCCGGGTGCGGTTACCATTGCAACCAATATGGCCGGGCGCGGAACCGATATTGTATTAGGCGGCAATGTCGAAGCTGAAATTAAAGCACTCGGTTCCGAACTCAATCAAGCCGAAATAGACAAATTACGTCAAGAATGGCAAGAACGCCATGATGCAGTCATTAAAAGTGGCGGCTTACACATTATCGGCACAGAGCGCCATGAATCTAGGCGTATTGACAACCAATTGCGAGGCCGTTCTGGACGACAAGGTGATCCCGGTTCCAGCCGCTTTTACCTCTCCCTAGAAGACAACCTGATGCGCATTTTTGCCTCAGAGCGCGTCGCCAGTTTAATGCAAAAACTCGGGATGGAAAAAGGCGAAGCCATTGAACATCCCTGGGTGACCAAAGCCATTGAAAATGCCCAACGTAAAGTAGAAGGGCGTAACTTCGACATTCGTAAGCAACTGCTTGAATATGACGACATCGCCAACGATCAACGTAAGGAAGTCTACCAACTTCGCAACGAACTCATGGAGTTTGAATCCATTGAAGAACTGATCCAAAGCATTCGTAAAAAAGTCTTAAACGACTTGATAGATAACTTTATTCCGGCGAAAAGTTTGTCTGAATTATGGAACATAGCCGGCCTTGAAGAAACCATTCACCAAAGCTTCGGCCTCACCTTGCCAATCGCACAATGGTTGGAAGAAGATCATGATCTACATGAAGAACCCTTACGCGAAAAGATAGAAGAAGCCATTCTTGCCGCCTACACCGAGAAAGAAAAACAGGTCGGTACTCAAGTGGTACGTCATTTTGAAAAAGCCGTCATGTTGCAAGTCTTGGACAGCCATTGGAAAGAACATCTCGCCGCAATGGATCATCTACGTCAAGGTATCCACCTACAAGGCTACGCCCAGAAGAATCCCAAGCACGAATACAAACGTCTCGCATTTGAAATGTTCTCCAACATGCTAGAACAAATCAAACGAGAAGTCATCAGCATCTTGTCCAAGGTACAAATTCGTGCAGAATCCGATGTCGCGGCAGTAGAAGAACAACGGCGGCAAAAACGGCAAATGCAATTTAGACATGCCAATGTAGAAGGACTCGCCAACGAATTGGCAGAAGGGGAAGCGGCACCACAACAAGCGGTATCGAAACGCCCCTTTGTGCGACAAGAGCGAAAAGTAGGCCGTAACGAACCTTGTTCCTGTGGTTCCGGTAAAAAATACAAACACTGTCATGGTAAAATTACCAATTGATGTTGGCTAAGATTGACATTATCAGTTAATTCCAAATTGAGTTTGTCGTCTAGCTCGGAGTACAAACACCCTCAACAAATAAAAAAAATAACGCTAAAGACGCTAAAGACGCTAAAGGAACGCTGGTTTGAAAAATATCTTTTGCGTCTTTTTGCGTCTTTCGCGTTTATTTTCCGGTTTTCATCACAGAAAAATATTAATCGTTCCTTGAAAAAACCTATTCTTCTTGACCGTCTATTATTGTTAATTACAAACTATTTCTAATAAAAACGCCGCATTTATCTGATAAATGTCGGATAAATCGTGTAAATGTCGGATAAAATATTTAATAGCAAGCGTAGGGGTTTTTTGCTCCATTAATTTGCATTGTTATTCTGGTTGGCCTTTTTATCCACATTTTTCATAATTATTTTGGTCAATACGCTCAATTATTCTGTAGACTATGGCAAAATGCTTGTCGGGTTAACGGTTGCTATGGCTTTAGGAATAGTGAGAGGTGTTACTGTCAGAAGGGCCAGACAAAAAAATAGATATTTCATTATTGATATGCCGTAGTTTCAAAACATCCTTATTAAAAATGTTGCCGGTATTCGTGCCGGATGCTGAGCAACCCTTAATTCCGCTGATCAAAAACATCATCTGACAAATATTCTAATAACTTCTTATTTTAAAGACATAAAAACGGTTATAGAAGTTTTCGATAAAGAGAATGTTGTCTGTAAATGGCGAATACTCCTGCTTATCTCTGCTTTTTAGATAATTTTTTTAAAAAGTTCGCCCTCAGTGTTCGCCCTCAAATTATTTTTCTTTCTGAAAAAAACAAATCAACGTTAAAACACTCTCCTGATGCCTTTCGCGCCGAAACGATTGAGAGTCAGGCCTATTTTTCCGCTACTTTTATAACAACAATAACGACAATAATTGCTCATGAAAGGATTGGTACGTGATGAGATTGGGTTCGTTATGTGATTGTCTAAAAAAATACAATAACGCTTTATTGATACCTACCCACCCTACAAGTGACTTTTAGTCACATTCCAAATTTCGCGAGAAAAGAGTTTATTATCGAAATCAGACATCTGAGCAAAATCCTTTATTTTTATAACAAACTATATTGTTAAAAATTAATAAGACAGTCTGGTATATTTTATGCTATTATCTACAGATTAATTTCAAATTAACATTGCAATTATTAGGTGTACATCGTAGAACATTCTCTCGTTATGTAAAAGAAGGAAAAGCTAAAAAGCTATGCTTCGATCCGAACGTCATATCATAGTCGATTCAGATGCTTTAAATGAATTAACATTCAAAGCAAAAAACCTCTATAACGTGGCTAATTATCATATTAGGCAGACGTTTATATTCACGGGGCTAATGCCCAGTGAGTATTTTCTTACCACCTTTTTTGCAAATATAAATCAACCTGATTATAGAGCTTTGCCTGCACAAACCAGTCAGCAAGTTATCAAGTTGCTCTTTAAAAACTGGACTTCATACTTTGCAGCCATTCGTGAATGGAAAAAGAACTCATCAAAGTTTCAAGGTATGCCCAAAATACCAAATTATAAAAAAAAGAACGGACACTTTGTTGCCATATTCACTAATCAGCAGGTAAAAATTAAAGAGGGTTTTATCCATTTTCCAAAAGCAGTTAATATGAAGCCCATAAAAACATCAGTTTCCAAACCAAAGCAGGTACGAATAACACCTCAAGCTACCTGTTTTGTTGTGGAAGTGGTGTATGAAAAAGAAGTGCAAAAAGTAGACACTTTGCCCGATAGTTTTGTTTCCATTGATCTTGGTTTAAATAACCTTGCTACGTCTTTTAACAATGTCGGATTAGCCCCTTTCATTGTAAACGGTAAGCCACTTAAATCAATCAACGCATGGTTTAATAAAAGGAAAGCGAAGTTACAAAGTCAATTACCTAAAGGTATATTTAGCACATTACGCATCAATCATCTGACACATAAACGTCATCAAAAAATAAACGATTACATCCATAAAACATCCCGATTTATTATTGATTATTGTGTTGAAAATAGAATAGGCACGATTATTATCGGTAACAATGAAGGATGGAAAAATCGCATCAACATAGGAAAGCGAAATAATCAAAACTTCGTTCAAATACCCCATACTCAGTTAATCCGTTCCATAGAATATAAAGCTTTAGAATTTGGGATTTTGGTAAAAATAACGGAAGAAAGCTACACCTCAAAGACTGACAATTTGGTGCTTGAACCTTTAAAAAAGTATGGCTCAAATCAGATCAAAAAACCCAGTTTGGGTAAACGTATTAAGCGTGGATTGTTTCACTCTTCAAATGGGAGGTTAATAAATGCAGATTGCAATGGTGCAATTGGTATTGCTAGAAAAGTAGTCGGTGATTTGGCATTAAAGCCAATAATCGATAAGAGCATTGCGTTAATGCCAAGACATAGGTTTTCTTTCTGATGTTTTTAGGAAGATGATCGTAAATGTCTATCGATGTCTGTAGTAACTATGGAAATTATAACGTGCTATAAATAGATAAGATAAAATCTTATATTTTAATATGTTTTAATATTATAATTCACTAATATTCTATTTTGTTTTTGTTTTTTGCTTGAATGCTCATTATAATGAAAACTTTGATTGATGAACGCTCATGAGGTAATATTTTCTAACTCATTGTTTTTAAATGAGTCGATACCCATACCTTCAGTGTTTTTTGATTTGAATGAACTAATAAGAATAATGCAAAAGTATTGCTTTCAAGTCGATTGTATATCAATGGTGGTGATGATTTATGGTAAAAAGTATTGACAAAAATGGATAAATGGCCCATTACCTATTACCCACAACATTAAGGAGGAACTTAGCCTATGTTAACATACGATGTTCTAATCGTGGGTTCCGGGGGAGCGGGGTTGTATGCTGCTCTGAAATCTAGGATGGAGGAGGACTTACAGGTTGCGGTACTGACCAAAGTGTATCCAACTCGCTCTCACACTAGCGCGGCCCAAGGAGGCGTAAATGCCGCTTTAGGCAATAAAGATGCTACGGATACTTGGCAAGATCATTGGTTCGATACGGTTAAAGGTTCGGATTATCTGGCTGATCAAGATGCGGCTGAATTGATGTGTCGAGAAGCGCCAGAAGTGATACGAGAGATGGAGCATTGGGGGTGTCCTTTTGATCGTACTGAGGAGGGCAAAATTGCTCAGCGGCCTTTTGGTGGGGCCTCTAAAATTCGGGCCTGTTATGCGGCCGATAAGATTGGGCATGTGATGTTACATACGCTTTATGAACAAGGAATACGTCATGGGGTGAATTATTTTAATGAATGGATGACGCTTTCTTTGTTACATGATGGGCAACGTTGCTTAGGGGTCAATGCTTTGGATATTCGCTCTGGTAAGCTTCATACTATCCAAGCGAAAGCCGTGATTCTCGCCACGGGGGGGTATGGACGTGTTTATTGGAATAGAACTTCTAATGCTTATGGTAATACGGGTGATGGCGTGGCTCTCGCTTATCGAGCGGGATTGCCGCTTAAGGATATAGAATTTGTACAATTTCACCCGACTGGCTTGCGACGGACGGGTATTTTGATGAGTGAAGGGGCGCGGGGTGAAGGAGGTTATTTGCTCAATGCCTTGGGGGAACGATTTATGGATCGTTATGCCCCGGAAAAGATGGAACTTGGCCCTCGCGATCTGGTTTCACGCGCTATTGAAACTGAGGTACGCGAAGGTAGAGGTGGCCCTGATGGTGAAGTCTTTTTAGATGTGGTTCATTTGGGTAAAGAGCGGATTTTGGAACGTTTACCCCAAATTCGTGAACTGTGTTGCGCTTTTGAGGGCGTTGATCCCCTCAAAGAACCTATCCCGATTAAACCAACCGCACATTATTCTATGGGGGGGATTTCTACCGATATCAATGGTTTAACGCCCATAGAAGGGGTTTACGCCGCGGGCGAAGCGGGTTGTGTCTCCGTCCATGGTGCTAACCGATTGGGCGGTAATTCACTGTTGGATATTCTGGTATTTGGTCGTCGAGCTGGCAACCATGCCACGGAATATGCACGTCAGACTCATATTCAACCGATGCTTCAAAATCCTCTCGCACCCGCTGAAACCTGTATCAAGGCATTGATGGATGGGGATAGTGAAGAAACCATCGCCGATATCCGTCGAGACTTGGGCAATTTGATGTCGAAAAAGGCGGGAATTTACCGAAACGCGGTTGATTTGACAGAGGGGCAAGCGGGTTTAGCTGAACTCAAGGCACGTTATAAACGCCTGAAAATTAAGGATAAAAGTCCTGTCTTTAATACGGAATTAACCACGGCTTTGGAATTGGGCAACTTGCTGGATTTAGCCGAGATTGTTGTTGAAGGGGCACTGGTACGCCAAGAATCCAGAGGTTCGCATTATCGGGAAGATTTTCCACAACGCAATGATGAGGATTGGTTGGTTCATACGGTAGCTTTGATCGGCAGTGATGAGCATCCTGTTCTGCATTTTGAACCGGTGAAGATTACTCAGTTTCAACCGGAAGCACGGACTTACTAATGGGAGTTTCTTATGACTGAAAAAATCACCCCAAAACGGGAAAAACTGCTTGCCAATCTCCGTGTTCAACGTTATACACCAGGCAAGGATCGAGTGCCTTATTTTGATAATTTCAAAATGGACGTTGAAACCGGTATGACGGTTTTGGAGGCCTTACGTTATATTAAGGATACTCAAGATGGTTCATTGACTTTCCGCGCTTTCTGTCGTTCTGCCATTTGTGGTTCTTGTACAGTCGTTGTCAATGGTAATCCGGTATTGGCGTGCAGTACGCAATTGATGCCTATTTTGAAAGATTTTGGCAAAGCCTCTGTGACGATAACGCCGTTACAAAGGCTGCCCATTTTGCGGGATTTGGTGGTCGATATCGATCCGGTTATTGAGAAACTCGCTAAAATGCACCCTTATCTGATGGAAAACCGTGATCGTATTCCTGAAACCCTAGAACAAGAATCGCTCATGTCTCAGAAAGAAATGGCAGAGTTTAACTACATCACCGACTGTATTTTATGTTCTGCCTGTTTTTCAGCTTGTTCTACTGTTAAAGTTGATGACAATTATGCTGGCCCGTTGACTATCGCTAAGGCCTACCGTTTTTCGGTTGATGCGCGTGACAGTTTCCGCGGGATGCG
The DNA here is from genome assembly GCA_035871815.2 of Candidatus Parabeggiatoa communis. Lineage (GTDB taxonomy): Bacteria > Pseudomonadota > Gammaproteobacteria > Beggiatoales > Beggiatoaceae > Parabeggiatoa > Parabeggiatoa communis. Next base: position 3,537 of record JAYQWI020001165.1, on the reverse strand, counting down.
TATTCAGGCCGCTATGGATCAAGGATTATGGTCCTGTGTTCAGTGTCGTAAGTGTATCAACGTTTGTCCTAAAGATACTCGTCCGGCAGATTCCATTCGGCACATGCGCCGTATTGCGATAGATGATGGTATCCACGATACGCCAGGTTCGCGCCGCGCTAAGGCCTATACGGATGATGTGGAAAAAATCGGTCAAGTCAATAAACCGATGCTGCCAGTGGTTGTTCATGGTACAAAAGGCTGGGCAGCGATTGAAGAGGCCGAAGCGGCTTTAGTAAAACACGGGCTTGAACCGACTAGAGAAGTGTGTACTTTGCCCGGTCAGGAAGGGGCTGCCAAAATCTACGCCAAGGTGCGTGAAATAGAAAAACAGAATAAGGAGAAAGCATGACAGAGCAACAACAATACAATGACGGTAAACTGCATTATGCATTCTATTCAGGCTGCTGTTTTCAGGGTACCGATGCGCGATTTTTTGACATCCTGCAACAAGTTTTTGATAAGGTTGATGTCGAACTCCATCTGATCCCTGATGGGGTGTGTTGTGGTGCTGGGGTGATTGAAGAACGTTCTGAATTGACTTCTTTGTCAATCAATGCCCGCAATATGGCCGGTGCAGAAAAAATGGGCTTGCCTTTTTATACGCCCTGTTCCACCTGTTTCAATGTCATCTCTAATGTGCAAAAGCGGCTAGGGGAAGATGCTAAACTCTTTGATCAGGTTAATGAGATTCTGGCTGAGGATGGTATCGAATATAAAGGCGATTGCAAACTCACTCATACGTTGTGGATGTTGGCTCAAGATGTGGGGCTTTCAAAACTTCGTTCGCGCATCACAAACCCGCTGAACGGTATCAGAGTCGCTTCCTATTATGGTTGTCATACTCGTAATCCGGCGGATATTCAACAGTATGAATCCTCACAAAACCCGACTTCTTTGGAAGATATTTTAAAAGTGTTAGGGGTAGAAATTGTCGATTATGAGACACGCGATGATTGCTGTGGTTATCATATTAATTGGCCTAACAAGCAACTGGCTCAAAAAATGACGGGTTCAGTCCTTCAAGGGGCCCATAAACAGAATGTTGATTTAATGGTCACCTCCTGTCCGTTGTGTTTCAAAAACCTAGATGGTGTACAACCCAAAGCATTGGCAGCGGCAGGGCAAGATTTCCAACTGCCTGTTTTGTTTTTACCCGAATTGGTTGGATTAGCTTGTGGCATGTCTTCTAGTGATATGAAATTGGATTTTCATAGTGTGCCGGTGAATGTGCGGTTGTAAAACAAGCTGATTGTCATGATTTAGTAGAGACGCACGGCCGTGCGTCTCTACAGACGTGCGTCTCTACAGCCGTTTTGCGTGCAAAAACGGGAGGCAAAAATTGTTTTGTTTTTTATGATTGATTCGCCTTTGTACTTCATTAAATCTAAAAAACGCTATAGTGCTATAATTGACAACTCGCTTTAGACATCACTCAATATCAAGAATAGCGATGTTTTGATAACTGTTCATTGATAACTGATAACTAATAACTGATAACTAATAATTGATAATTGTTCATTGATAGATGAAAACCATACGTGAACAAATTATAGAACGGGTGATTGCCCAGCTTGAGAATATTAATACTGCTCATGGTTATCACAATGACATTGGTGTAGGCCGTGTTTATCGTCAAGAATCTGTTTTTGAAAAAGGCTTGGCACCGGCATTGTCAGTGTGGGAATTATCAGAAAGCCGCGAGCGTAATAGCTATGGCGGTACTGTGCGGCAGTTGATTATCAAAGTCGAAGGGCTTGTACTGGTTAATGGGAATAAACATCAGGCAAAGGCCAGTAATGAACTCTTGGGAGATATAGAAAAAGCACTGATTATGGGCGATACCAGCTTAGATGAATTGATTGAAGATATTCAGGATATAGCCGCTGAGATTATTCAATTGCCCCTGAACAAATCACTTCCTTACTTAGCATTGGACACAAGTACTGACATTGCCCATTTGCCTATAGAGAGGAAATTAGCAGGGGCTGCAATAGATTTTGAGATTCAGTACACCACTGAATGGGGCGATCCTTATATGCAATGAAATCGGCATTAATAAAATAGCTAAAAACGTTGTAGGGTGGGCAACGTTGCAGCCCACCATAGTCGTGGTGGGGAAGAAAAACAGCCACCCTACATCTATGGATTTATTCTTAACTTAATGGCATTGATATATATAAATAATGAGGGCCAATAATTTCAATCAGTAACGCCTGAACGCCTGTAACGCCTGTAACGCCTGCAACTCCTATAACGCCTGCAACGCCTTCACAAATGACTCCTAAAATGACAAAACAAAATTGGCCAACCTGGACAATGTGGACAGGCTTATGGCTCCTACTTGTACTGATTCCCCTTTTAAATCGTACCATTTTACCTGTTGACGAAACACGTTATCTTGCCGTTGCCTGGGAAATGTGGTACCGAGGCGATTGGTTAGTGCCCTATCTGAATGGTGAAGCTTACCATCATAAACCGCCTTTATTATTTTGGCTCATTCATTTAGGCTGGACACTCTTTGGAGTAAACGAATGGTGGCCTAGAGTTGTGCCAGGCTTCTTTTCACTGGGCAGTTTATTCCTCAGCGCGCATTTAGCTCGCCAATTATGGCCTCAACACCCTCAGATTGCACAATGGGTACCCCTGATTTTATTAAGTTTTTTATGGTGGAGCCTATTTACCAGTGCCATTATGTTTGACTTGGTATTAGCCTTTTTTACCTTATTAGGCATGGTAGCATTGGTCAAAAAATCTTGGGGCTGGTTAGGCATCGCCATTGGTTTAGGCGTACTGACTAAAGGCCCCGTCATTTTATTACACCTAGTGCCGGTTGCCTTATTGGCACCGATCTGGCAACGTACTCGCCCTTTTCCTTGGCAAACTTGGTACTTAGGCTTATTGGGCAGTATTCTATTAGGGGCACTGATTGCCTTAGCTTGGGCCATTCCGGCAGCCGTCGTCGGTGGTGAAGCCTTTCGAGAGGCCATCTTTTGGGGGCAAACCGCTAACCGCTTAGTTAATTCCTTTGCCCATCAACACGCCTTCTGGTGGTATTTACCCCTATTACCCGTCATCCTATTTCCTTGGTTATTATGGTTACCTTTATGGCGTGGTTTATTACAGTTACCCCAACATATCGATAACAACGGTATACGTTTTTGCCTCATTTGGTTTATATTGGTTTTCATCGGATTTTCCCTCGTCAGCGGCAAACAATTGCACTATCTATTGCCAATACTACCGGCCTTTGCACTACTCACCGCTTATTTGATAGTCAAATTGCCGACTGAACAACAACATCAACGTTGGGATACCGTTTTACCTGGCCTCGTGATCATATTGGCAGGGCTATTGCTATTAATAGCGCCTTATTTAGCTTCTACAGTACGTGTACCGTTTTGGATAACACAAATTTCATCGCTGCCAGCGTTCATCTTGATCCTCTTTGGTATCCTATTGATAGTCTCGACATTACCCCATATAAAATACAGGTTA